>DASQXU010000445.1:0-15331 GCA_035639555.1 Thermoleophilaceae bacterium | reverse complement strand
TGGTCGCCGGCCACCGCCACGAGCCAGTCGTGGCCGTGCACCACGTCGAAGGAGTGGCGGTCGCCGAGCTCGACGCCGGCGGCCAGCATGTCCGCGTTCATGTGCTCGACCCAGGTCACGAACTCGCCGAGGTCGCGGGGGCGCTCGGGCTCGCGGACGCGGTGGACGAGCACCCCGTCGACCTCCTCCTCGGGCGGCGACTCCTCCCTGCCGCGGGCGAGCACGTGGACGTCCACCCCCTGGGCGGCCAGGTTCTCGGCCAGCTTGCGCACGTGGCGGGCGAGCCCCCCCTCGATCAGCGGCGGGTACTCCCAGGAGAGAATCAGGACGCGCACGGCGCTGCTCGGGACGGGGAGCACTAAGGGACCAGGAGCGAGGTGAGGTCCAGATCGGGCGCCAGGTTGCCGAGGGTCGGCTCGGGCGCCGGAGCGGAGTCTTCCAGAGCGGCCAACGCCGCGTCGTGAGCCGCGGCGTGCCCGCGCACCCGCTCGAGTGGGTAGTCGGCGGCCAGCGAGCGGGTGAGCTGGAAGGCCCAGTCGCTCGCCTGCAGCGCCAAGAGCTCTCGGGCCGCGCGCTCGAGCGCGGCCCGCGGCCCGTGCCGGCGGCCGGCCGCGGCGAGCGTGCGAAGCTCGGCCCGGCGCGCGGTGAATGCGATCTCGGCCACCGCCGGCGAGTCCCAGGTCGAGAAGTCCTTCCCGGTCCCCCAGGTGGAGGCGAGCAGCGACCGCTCGGCCAGGGGCACCCGCGCGAGACCCTCCGAGACGGTCACGAACTCGAGCCCCTGGTCGCGGGCCTCGGCGAGCACCGCCGCCAGCCAGACCCCGCCCTCGTACCACCAGTGGCCGAGCAGCTCGGTGTCGAGCGCACAGCACAGGAGCCCGGGTCGGCGACGCTCGGCCGCGTAGCGGGCCAGCCGCTCGCGGGCCCGGGCGACGAAGTCGCGCGCCTGCTCGCCCGCGACGGCGTCGGCCTCCGCCGGGCGGTACGGCCCGCCGGCGTTGGTCCAGGGCTTGAGGTCGTGGACGGTACGGCGGTGGTAGTCGCGATACGCCGGATGCGACGGGTAGCCCTCGTCGCCCCACACGAGCGAGATGGTCTCCCAATCGACCGGCACCGCCACCGGCCCGGCCGGGGTGCGGACCGGCTCGAGCTGCTCCGGCGCCCCGAGCCCGCGCGCCGCGGTCTGATCGACGCAGAAGGTGCGGACTCCGTGCTCGCCTAGGAGCCGCTCGAGGCCAGGGACGTAGCCGCACTCGGGCAGCCACAACCCACCGCCGAAGCGGCCGAAGCGGCGGAGGTGAGAGGCGATGCCGGTCCCGAGCTGGCAGCGCAGGCCGGCGTCGGTGGCCAGCATCGGGAGCAGCGCGTGGCTCGCCGCCGAGGTCCAGAGCTCGACGCCGGAGAGCGAGCGAAGCGCCCCGAGCAGGTCCCGCGAGCGCTCGAGGGCGGCGTCGGCCCGCGCGTACTCCCCGGCGGCCCGGCGCAGCTCGGCGGCCAGCTCGGGCTCGCCGGCCGCGTCGAGAGCGGCGGCGTCCTCCTCGTGGATGGTGGCCCGGACGGCGCGCATGAAGGCGAGCAGGCGCTCGCCCGCGGGCCCGGGCAGCGTCTCGAGCTGGTCGCAGAGGACCGGCGTGAGCCCAAGGGTCACCGGCGCGCCGTCCAGCACATCGAGCAGCGGCAGGTAGACCGAGGCGACCGCCTCCCAAAGCCACTCCTCGCCGAACGGCCAGGTCCCGAAGCCCTCGACGTAGGGCATGTGCGAGTGGAGGACGAGGGCGAGCGCGCCGTCGTCGCGACCGCCGCTCACCGCAGCACTGCGACGAGGTCGAGCGAGCGCCGAAGCGGCCCCGGGCGCAGCGCGAAGTCGCGGGCCGAGATCGCGGGAACGAACCAGTCGTAGAAACGCTCGGTGATCCCGAGCGCCGCGTGCACGCGGTCCCAGCCGGCCCGCAGCGCCAGCTCGTGCAGCTGCAGCTTGCGCGCGTGGAACAGCCCGAGGAGCTCGACCCGCGCGAAGCTCGCCTCACAGAGCGCGCGGAACTCATCAGGCCGGTACTCGCGCAGGTGGAACGGATTGTCGGAGCGCTCGGCGCCGGGCGGCGCGAGGGTCAGGACGTTGGGGGTCGAGACGTAGGTCGCGCCCCCCGGACGCAGCAGGGAGCGCATCCGCTCGAGCAGGGCGCCCGGGTCGGGCACGTGCTCGATGGTCTGGAGGAAGACGATGGCGTCGGCGGGCTCCGACCACTCCTCGACCAGCGCGCGGACGAAGCGAAGGCCGGGCCGGGCGTACTTGAGGCGCGCGTGCTCGTGGGCCTCGGGGTTGGCGTCGACGCCGGTGACCCGGGCCGCGCGGCGGGCGAGCACCTCCGAGCCGTAGCCCTCACCGCAGGCGAGGTCGACCACGTCGAGCCCGCGGCAGCGCTCGGCCACCCACTCGTAGACCGCCAGGTGGCGGCGGAACCAGTAGTTCTCGGCCGGCACGTCGGGCAGGGTCCGCTCCCCGGTCAGGGCGAGCGGCGGCACGCCCGCCGGCTGCTCTCGCTGGAGGTGCTCGGCGGGGGCGCTCACGGAGGGGCGAGAAGTCTAGGCTTGGCCGGCCATGCCCGCCGCCGAGCAGATCCGGGAGGCCAACGTGCGCTACCACGATCTGGCGGCCGACAACTACGACGCCAAGTGGGGCATCTCCTACGGCCGGGGCGCCCAGGCTCAGGTCCTCGGCAAGCTCGGGAAGGCCCTGGGGCGTGACCCCGGGCGGTTCCCGCGCGCTCTCGAGGTCGGGGCGGGGACGGGCTACTTCACGCTGAACCTGTTGCGCGCCGGGGTCATCGGGCGGGCCACGACCACCGACATCTCCCCCGGCATGCTCGAGGCGCTCTCGCGCAACGCGCGCCGGCTCGGCCTGTCGGTCGAGACCGTCCCCTGCGAGGCGGCCGAGTTGCCGTTCGAGGACGGCTCGTTCGACCTCGTCTTCGGGCACGCGGTGCTCCACCACCTGGCCGACCTCGACGGCGCGTTCGCCGAGTTCCGCCGCGTGCTGCGTCCCGGGGGATGGCTCGCCTTCTGTGGCGAGCCCTCCCGCTACGGAGACCGCCTGGCCGAGCTGCCCAAGCGCGGCGGGCGGATCCTGGCACCGGCGTGGCGCGCGCTCCTGGGCGCGGGGGCGCGCCGGGACGGCTCCGAGAAGCCGAGCGAGGAGTCGGACCTCGAGCGCGTGGTCGACGCCCACGCGTTCACGCCGGCCGAGCTCGAGCGCCACGCACACGGGGCCGGGTTCGAAGCGGTGCGGGTGCGCGGCGAGGAGCTCGCCGCGAGCCTGTTCGGCTGGGTGAACCGCTCGCTCGAGGCCACCGCCGAGCCCGATGAGGTGCCGTGGGCCTGGCGGGTCTACGCCCACCGGGGCTACCTCGCGCTCCAGGCGGTCGACCGCGCGCTGCTCGAGCCCCGGCTCCCGGCGGCCCTGTTCTACAACCTGCTGCTCTCGGCGCGGGCGCCCGACTGAGTCATCACCCGGTCGAGGGCGGTGGCGAACAGCTCGTTCTCCTCGTCGGTGCCGGCGGTCACCCGGATCGCGCCCGGCGCCCCGAAGCCGGCGAGCGCGCGCACGATCACCCCCTCGGAGAGCAGCGCGTTCGCGAGCTCGGCGCCCTCCCCACCCGGCACCTCGGCGTATACGAAGTTGGCCTGCGAGGGCTCCGGGTCCAGTCCGGCCGCCCGCATGGCCTCGAGCAGCCGCTCGCGCCCCCGCCGTGCATGGCCGACCCGGCCGGCCACCGCGTCGGGCTCGTGGAGCGAGGCGAGTGCGGCCTCCTGGGCCGGCTGGTTCACGTTGAAGATCGGGCGCACCCGGTCGAGCGCGTCGGCGACGTCGGGTGAGGCCACGGCGTAGCCGACCCGGAGGGCGGCCAGCCCGTACACCTTCGAGAACGTGCGCAGCACGCACAGCCGCTCGCGGCCCTCGGCGACCAGCCGGATGCCCTCCGGCTCGGGCTCGGCGTACTCGGCGTAGGCCTCGTCGAGCACGCAGATCACCCCGTTCGGGAGCTCGTCCACCAGGCGCCGGAGCTCGGCCCGGGTCGGCAGCGTCCCGGTCGGGTTGTTGGGGGTGGCGAGGTACGCGAGCTTCGTGCCCGGCGTCTTCCCGGCGGCAACCAGCGCGTCGAGGTCGAGGCTCCGCCCCCTGAGCGGCACCTTCGCGTCCTCCGCGCCGCAGCAGGCCGCCGCCGCGACGTAGCTGGGGAAGGACGGCCACGGGAGCACCGCACGGTCCCCCGCGTCGAGCGTGGCCACCGCGCAGAGGCGAATCAGCTCGTCGGCCCCGTTCCCGGGGACGATCTGCTCGGGGCCGACCCCGTGGCGCTCGGCCAGCGCCTCGCGCAGGCGGAGGCCGCCGCCGTCGGGGTAGCGGTTGAGGTCACCCACCGCGGCCTCGAAGGCGGCGACCGCCGCCGGGAGCGGGCCGAAGGCTCCCTCGTTCGAGGCCAGCTTGACCATCCGCCCGAGCCCGAGCTCGGCCTGCAGCTCCCGCAGGGGGCGCTGGGGCCGGTACGGCCGGACGTGAGACAGGGCCGGACGCAGAGGCACGGCCCTACGGTAGTCGCGCCAACCCTGGGCCCGCCAAGCGACCCGTGCGGGCCGTCCAACCGTCGCGTGCGAGCGGTCGGCAGCGGCGCGCTCAGCCGACCGACACCGCCGCCCCACCCCGGCGCGGATCCCCCCCGCCGCTCAGGGCGCCGGTCCGCGAGTCTCGGACCACGGCCTGGACCCCGCCGAAGTAGAGGTTGCGCTCGGTCCAGCGATCGATCGGCCAGCCGGCGCGCTCGAGGTCGGCGAGCGCGGCCGGGTCGATCCCCGGCTCGGCCTCGACCGCGCCTCCCTCGTAGTGGACGCGCGGCGCCCGGACCGCCTCGGCCGCCGGCAGGCCGTCGTCCACGACGTGGAGGATGGTCTGGAGGATCGCCGAGCGGATGCGGTTCGACCCGGCCGAGCCGAGCGCGACCTCGGGGACGCCGTCGCGCAGCACCACCGTGGGGGCCATCATGCTCGGCACCCGGGCGCCCGGCGTATGGAGGTGGTAGCCGAGCGGGTTCAGGTCCTCCTCGCCGAGCATGTTGTTCAGGTGGACGCCGGTGCCGGGGACGACCACCCCGGAGCAGGAGCCGTTCGAGCAGGTCACGGCCACGCACCGGCCCTCGCCGTCCATGACCGACACGTGCGTGGTCGAGCCGAGCCGCCCGCTCACCTCGTGCGCCGCCGACTCGAGCGCGTCCTTGGCCAGGAAGCGCTCCAGGTAGCCCTCGGTCTGCAGGCCGATGTTGAACTCCCGCGTCCGCGCGCGGTTCGCCCGGTCCATCACCTCGACGAGCGCCCGCACGCTCCGCGGCCGTCCGAGCCGCTCCAGCAGGTCGAGCGCGTAGGCGATCAGGATGCCGCCCGAGGAGGGCGGTGGGTTGGTGAGGATCTCCCGCCCGTGGTAGCGCGCCCCCACCGGGGCGCGCTCGATCACGTCGTAGCTCGCCAGGTCCTCGGCGGTGAGCAGCCCCCCGCCCTCCAGCACCCAGTCGCTCAGCGCCTTCCCCACGTCGCCGGTGTAGATGAACTCCGGCCCCTCGCGCCCGAGGCGTTCGAGCAGGTCGCCCAGCTCGGGGAGGCGAATGGTCTCGCCCTCGCGGAGCAGCCGGCCCTCCGGCGCGTAGATCGCCGTGGCCTCTGGAGTCGAGCGGAAGATGGGCTCGAGCACCCGGAACAGGAAGCCCTGCATCGGAGTGACCTCGACCCCCTCGCGGGCGGCGCGCGCCGGCCGCTCACAGAGCTCGGCGAGCGAGAGGGTGCCGAAGCGGCGCAGCGCCTGGTCGAGCCCGCGCGTGGTCCCGGGCGCGCCGCAGGAGGACGGCCCGACGTTGAACCGCTGCACCGCCCCCTCGGCGAAGGTCACGTCGATCGGCACGAGCGCCGCCGGCCGCGGCGCGTCGAGGCCCTTGCCGGGCGCCGCGACGAAGAAGTCGAGCAGGTGGCTCTCGCCCCCGGTGTGGAGGAGCATGAACCCACCCGCGCCCGGGCCGGTCAGCGCGGACTCGGCCACGAACGACGTCAGCACGCAGGCGACGGCGGCGTCCACCGCGTTGCCCCCGGCTTCCAGCACCTCGGCGCCCGCCTCGGCGGTCAGCGGATGGCCGGCTGCGACCACCCCTTCCATGTCACGCGAGCGTAGCTGCCGGATCCAGGCTCAGCGGCGCGGCACGTACTCCGGCACATCGACGTCCGACAGCGCACCCGCCGCGCGCGCCGGCGCCCGAGCGCGCCGCACCCGGGGCTCGCGATCCACGTCGCGGGACTCGATCCGGAGCCCTTGGCGCTCACTGCGGGGGGCGGCCCTGATGAGCGGCCGGTCGCCGTAGCCGGTGGCGACCACGGTGACCCACACCTGGTCCACCACCTTCTCGTCGATCATCGCGCCGAAGATGATGTTGGCCTCGGGGTGCGCGGCCTGGCCGACCGCGCGGGCCGCCTCGTTTACCTCCCACAGCGAGAGGTCGCGGCCACCGGTGATCGAGAGCAGGATCGAGCGTGCTCCGTCGAGCGAGGTCTCGAGCAGCGGCGACTCGATCGCATGCTCGACCGCGTCGATCGCCCTGCCCTCCCCGGCGCCCATCCCGATTCCGAGCAGCGCCGGTCCGGCGTCGGACATGATCGTCCGGACGTCCGCGAAGTCGAGGTTTATGAGGCCGGGCAGCGTGATCAGGTCGGAGACGCCCTGGACCCCCTGGCGGAGCACGTCGTCGGCCACCCGGAAGGCGTCGACCATCGAGGTCTGCTTGTCGAGCACGGAGAGCAGCCGCGAGTTCGGGATCACGATCAGCGTGTCGACCCCGCGGGCGAGCTCCTCGATCCCGCGCTCGGCCTGCTCGCCTCGGCGCGCGCCCTCGAACGCGAACGGCTTGGTGACCACCCCGACGGTGAGCGCGCCGACCTCGCGCGAGATGCGAGCGACCACGGGAGCCGCCCCGGTGCCGGTGCCTCCCCCCGCCCCCGCGGTGATGAACACCATGTCGGCGCCCTTCAGCAGGCTCTTGAGCCTGTCGTACTCCTCGAGGGCCGCGGTGCGCCCGAGGTGCGGGTCCGAGCCCGAGCCGAGCCCGCGGGTGAGCTCGCCGCCGATGTGAACCTTCACCCGGGCCCGGGACTGCTCGAGCGACTGAAGGTCCGTGTTGACCGCGATGAACTGGACCCCCTCCACCTCGGCCTCGATCATCCGGTTCAGCGCGTTGACGCCGGCCCCGCCCACGCCCACGACGCGGAGGACCGGCTCCGACACCGGCACCGCGCCAATGGCCGCGCGCGACCCGAGCGCCGGGGCGGGGGCGCGCTCGAGCATGTTCTCGGGGATGTCGGCCGAGAACACCGACTTCAGGCGCTCCTCGGCGGTGGGAATCCCCTCGGAGCGAGCGCGGCGGCGCCGCCCGGGACTCCTCGGCCTTCGCTCGGCCTGACCGCCCTCGGCCGCGGGCTCGGGGCGCAGCTCCTCGGTGGCGGCGTCCCAGCGGTCGCCCGTCCCGGGCTCGGACTCGGGGCTGGCCTTGGCCCGCCGTTGCTGCCCCGGCTCCGCGCGGTCCCGCGGGCGCTCGTCGTCCGTCTTGCGGAAGAGCTCGGAGAGCGGCCCTTCCCGCATGCTCGCCCGCTTACCGCTTGCCATTCCCGAGGACCTCCTTTGCGAGCTGACGGTAGGCGTAGGCCGCCTTGCCGTCGGGGTCGTACTTGAGCACCGACATGCCCTTCACCGGCGCCTCGGCGAAGCGCACGGTCTTGCTGATTCGGGAGGCGAACACCCGGTCGCCGAAGTTCTCCTCGAGGATCTCGATCGCCTCCTTGGCGTGCACGGTCCGGGTGTCGACGAGGGTGGGCAGGATGCCGTCGATCTCGATCTCGGGGTTGAGCTCCTCCCGGACCATGGAGAGCGTGTTCTGCAGCTGCACGAGCCCGCGCATGGACAGATACTCGCATTGCACGGGGACGATCACCTTGTTTGCCGCGGTGAGGGCGTTGATGGTCAACAGCCCGAGGCTCGGCGGGGTGTCGATGAGGACGTAGTCGTAGTCCTCTCGGACCGGCTCCAGCCCTCTCTTCAGTGCGCGCTCGCGGCCGATCATCGTGGACATAGCGATCTCGGCTCCGGCCAGGTCGATCGAGGCGCAGGCGATGTCGACCTCGCGCCTGCGGATCACCTCGCGGATCGAGAGGCGGTGGACGAGCACGTCGTACATGGAGGTCTCGAGCGAGTCGGGGTCGATGCCCTGGCTCATCGTGAGGTTGGCCTGGGGGTCGAGGTCGACGCACAGCACGCGGAAGTGGTGCTCGGCGAAGGCGGCGGCGAGGTTGAGCGTGGTCGTGGTCTTTGCCACGCCGCCCTTCTGGTTGGTGAAGGCGATGACCTGGGCCTTCGGGGCCGAGTTGCCCTCGCTCTCCTTCGCCCGGGCCTCCCCCTCGTCCCCGACGTCCAGCGGCTTGCGCTCGAACAGTCCCATTCCCGAGTGCGTATTCGCACGCGTGCACGGGAATCCTGCCCCCGCGGCTCCGGACCCCCGCTCGTCATCCCTACCCTTGACGGCTGCGCCATGCCGTCGGTGCTCGACAAGCGCCTGGTGCTCGTCACCGGCAAGGGAGGGGTGGGGAAGACGACCGTGTCGGCGGCGCTCGGCCTGCTCGCCGCCGGCCGAGGCAAGCGGACGATGCTCTGCGAGGTGGCCGAGCAGGAGCGCATGCCGCGGCTGTTCGGCGCCGAGTCGGTCGGCCACCGCGAGCTCCAGCTGGCGCCGCGCCTGTTCGGGATGTCGATCAGCCCCGACCGGGCGAAGGAGGAGTGGCTGCACTTCCAGCTCCGCTCCTCGACCGTGGCCGGCATGCTCGGGCAGAGCCGGCTGTTCCAGTACCTGACCGCCGCCGCCCCGGGCCTCACCGAGCTGGTGACGATCGGCAAGGTGTGGGAGCTCGCGCAGCTCGACCGGGTGACCGAGGGTGCCGCGCCCTACGACCTCGTGATCGTCGACGCCCCCGCCACCGGCCACGGGCTGGCGATGCTCCGCGCCCCGCAGACCTTCGCGGGCGTGGCCCGAGTCGGACCCGTGCGCCGCCAGGCGCTCAAGATCCACGCCTTCGTCTGCAACCCGGAGGTCACCGGCGTGCTCGCCGTGGCCACGCCGGAGGAGATCCCGGTGAACGAGACGCTCGAGCTCGGGGAGCGAATGCGGGAGGAGGTCGGGCTCGACCTCGACGCCGTCTTGGTGAACGGCGTCTACCCCGAGCGGTTCAGCGCCGAGGAGGCCCGCCTCCTTCGCTCGGTCGACGGCAATCCCTCCCCGTCCGCGCGCGCCGCGCTCCGCGCGGCGCTGTCCGAGTACACCCGGGCGGGCACGCAACGCTCGCAGCTCCGCCGCCTGCGCCGGGGCACCCCTGCGCCGGTGGCGACGCTGCCCTACCTGTTCGCACCGGCGGTGGGCCGTCCCGAGCTCGAGGAGCTCGCCCGCGAGCTCGACCGCAGGCTGTGATGGACGGGCCCTGCATGGACCGGTTGCTCGAGCGCAAGGAGGTCTGCATCTGCGGGGGCTCGGGCGGGGTCGGCAAGACGACCGCGTCGGCCGCGATCGCCGCCGGCATGGCCGCGCGCGGACGCAAGGTCGCGGTGCTGACCATCGACCCGGCGCGGCGGCTCGCCGACTCCCTGGGCCTCCCGGAGCTCGGCAACGAGGAGCGGCTCGTCGACCCGGGGCGGTTCGAGGCCGCCGGGATCGAGATGAAGGGCGAGCTCTGGGCGCTGATGCTCGACGCCAAGCGCACCTTCGACGAGGTCGTCGAGTGGCACGCCCCGGACGAGCAGACCCGCGACGCCGTCCTCGGGAATCGGATCTACCAGGAGCTCTCGAACGCGGTGGCCGGCTCGCAGGAGTACATGGCGATGGAGAAGCTCCACGAGCTCCACCAGGAGGGGCGCTACGACCTGCTCGTGCTCGACACCCCGCCGAGCCGCCACGCGCTCGACTTCCTCGATGCCCCCCGCCGGCTGTCGCGCTTCATCGACTCGCGGTCGCTGCAGCTCTTCACCGCGCCGGGGCGGTTCGGCCTGCGGGTGCTGGGCCGGGGAACCGGGGTGGTGTTCTCGGTGCTGGGTCGCGCCACCGGGGTGGACGTGCTGGAGGACCTGTCGGAGTTCTTCCGCAGCTTCGGCGGGATGGTCGAGGGCTTCCGCGAGCGGGCAGAGCGGGTGAACGCGCTGCTGGCCGACAGCCGGAGCACGTTCGTGGTCGTGACCTCGCCCACCCCCGAGGCGGTCGAGGAAGCCATCTTCTTCCACCACCGCCTGCTCGACTCGGGGCTGCCCTTCGGCGGCGCGATCGTCAACCGGGTGCACGAGGTCGGCGACGGCGCCGGGCACGGCGGCCCCGAGACCGAGGTCCGCGAGCTGGTCGGTGATCGCCTCGCCGGAAAGGTCCTCCGCACGCTCGAGGACTACCGACGTCTCGCCGAGCGCGACCGCCGCGGCGTGGAGCACCTGCGCGAGAGCCTCGGTCGAAAGCCCCTGCTCTGCGTGCCCCACTTCGACGACGACGTCCACGACATCGCCGGGTTGGTGCACATGAACCGCTACCTGTTCGGCGACTCGCCGGCCCGCGCCGAGTAGTCGTCGACCGGTGCCCAGTCGGCCGACGCGGTCACGCCATCGACGGGCTGCTCGGGGATCGCCTCCATCTCCTCGGTGTCCCTCGCATCGACGCCCTCCTCGCCTCGCATGTCGCGGGCCGCGATCTCGACCGGTTGTGGCGAGCCCAGCAGCACGTCGTCCGCCACCAGCTTGAGCTCGTTGCCGAGGTGGCCGCAGACCACGTCGCGCAGAAGGGCGCGCAGGTGACCTTCGGCCTCGGCGACCAGGGCGGGCGGCGACTTGTGGCCGAGCGCCACCGCCAGGTCGTCCCCCGAGCGTCCTCTCATCACGAGCCGCTCGAGCGCGAGGCAGAGCTCGAGCCGGTGCCGCAGGGCCCCGCGCTCGGGCTCCTCGGCGCACAGGGCCGCCACCCGGAGGGACAGGCTCGCGGCGCCGGCGTCGCTCGTCCCGTCGAGGAGCCCTCGCAGGCCGAGCAGGTAATCGGAGAGCGCATCCACGTCCCGCGCGCGCGAGCAGCCGGCATCGAGGCGGTCGAGCGCCCAGCGGACCCGCGCGGGCAGGGCGGCTTCGAGCGCCTCGAGCAGTCGGAGCAGCTCGGCGGCATCCTCGCCGCTCATGGTCCACGGGTCGCCGCGGGCCTGGCCCGTGCCCGGAAGCGCGACCGGCCGCCAGCGCGAGGCATCCGAGCGGCGCCAGCCGAGCGGGTGGAGGGTGACGCCGCCCGGCCCGAGCAGTCGCAGGGCGAGCACGAGCCGGCGAAACAGGGCGCCGGCCGCGCCGGTCGCGACCTCCGCGTCGGGCGGGCAGTCGCGCCGGAGGACGCAGATGGCCCGCGGCTCGCCGCCTCCCTCGGGCCAGATCGCCTCGGCCGGGGCGTCGCACTCCTCGCCGCGGGCGAGGGCCAGGCCGCCTCCCAGCTCGACCCGCGCCGGCTCGAGGACGAGACCGGGGAGCGCGGCGACCACGGTCACCTGCACGCTGTCCCCGTAGAGCGTCCGCTCGACCTCGAGATAGACCCGCTCGAACCGCTCCTCCGGGAAGGCAAAGCCGGTGGCGTCCTCGTAGAGCCGCTCGAGCATGGCTCGGAGGGCTGGCTCCGCGTTCGTCGGCTCGCTCGGCGCGACGCCGCCGCCGGACGCGCGCAGGTAGTGCTCCGCACCCTCGCCCAATGCCGACGCGGCGGGACCGCAGCTCGGAAGCGCCCGCAGGCGGTCCCAGCGCTCGGCGATGTACTGCTCGATCCGCGGGCGGTAGCGGTAGAGGGTGCGGCGGTCTCGCGCCGGCTCGTCGACGACGTCGAAGGCAAGCTCCGCGCCGCCCCGCTCGTCGTCGCTCAGGAGCGCGGCCGCCTCGAGCGCGAACCCCCGCAGCGCGTCGTGCAGCCCGCGGTTGCGCATACGCGCGGATTCGCCCTTGGCCGGCGCGATCCTGCCGCCGGGCGGGCCTGCCCCCGGTCTGGCCTCAGGCGGCGACGCTCTCGGGCGCGGCGGAGCCCTTGGTCGAGCTGCCGCACGCCCCAAGCCACTCGCGCCCGTAGCGGCGCATGTCCTCGATCAGCGGCAGGAGCGCGTGGCCCTTCTCGGTGAGTGAGTACTCGACGCGGGGCGGAACCTCCGGATAGGTGTGGCGCTCGACGATGCCCTGCTCCTCGAGCGCGCGCAGGCGCAGCGACAGGGTGCGCGGGCTGATCCCCTCGAGCGAGCGCTCCAGCTCGCAGAAGCGCGTGCGGCCCTCCGCGAGGTCGCGAATGACCAGGATCGTCCACTTTCCGCAGATGATGTCCGCCGTCGCACAGACGGGACAGGTCTCGTCAGTCACACGCCGGGCCATGGCGAAGCTCCTCGGCGTCGATTCTAGCGCAATGCTTCAGGAACTGAAGTAAGGAAGCTCGGGTGGCTCCGTGGCGCTTGGCGCCTTAGCGGGAATATGCACCGCTTCCGCGCCAAGAGCGCTAGCAGGCGACTCCCCGTCATCCCGGCGCGCCGCCGGAGAGCACCCACTACGCTCCGGCGGGTCGTGATCACTGACCTGCTCGCCCCGACTCACCTGCTGCTCATCCTGGTCGTCGCCCTGCTGGTCCTCGGCCCGAAGAGGCTTCCCGAGGCCGGCCGCTCGCTGGGGCGAGGGCTGCGCGAGCTCCGGGATGGTCTCTCCGGGCACGAGCCCGAGGACCACCCCTCGCATCGGTGCTCAGACTGAGCACTGAGCACCGAGCACTGAGCACTGGTCAGCTCAGGCGACGTCCCGCAGCTTCTGCGCCTCAGCCAGCGACTGCAGCTTCTTGAGCGACTGGTTCTCGATCTGGCGGATGCGCTCGCGCGTGACATTGAACGTGCGCCCGACCTCGTCGAGCGTGCGCGGGTGCTCGCCGCCGAGGCCGTAGCGGAGCTCGAGCACGCGGCGCTCGCGGTAGGAGAGGTTCTCGAGCGCCTCGCGGAGCGCCTCCTTGGTGAGGATCTCGGCGGCGCGCTCGTACGGCGACTCGGCTCGCTCGTCGGCGATGAACTGACCGAACTCGGACTCCTCCTCGTCGCCCACCGGCTTCTCGAGCGAGACCGGCGCCTGGGCGGAGCGCTTGATCGAGTCCACCTCCTCGGGCTCGATGCCGGTGACCTCCGCGATCTCCTCGGGAGTCGGCTCGCGCCCCAGCTCGGTGACGAGCTTGCGCTCGGCGCGGCCGATCTTGTTGAGCTTCTCGACCACGTGCACCGGGATACGGATCGTGCGCGCCTTGTCGGCGAGCGCCCGGGCGATCGCCTGGCGGATCCACCAGGTGGCGTAGGTGGAGAACTTGAAGCCCTTGCGGTAGTCGAACTTCTCGGCGGCGCGGACCAGCCCGAGCGTCCCCTCCTGGATCAGGTCGAGGAACGGCAGCCCCTGGTTGCGGTAGTTCTTTGCGATGGACACCACGAGCCGCAGGTTGGACTCGACCATCTTCTGCTTCGCGTCGAGATCGCCGCGCTCGATGCGCTTCGCGAGGTCGACCTCCTCCTGGGCCGTGAGCAGCCGGACCTTGCCGATGTCCTTCAGGAACAGCTGAAGGGAATCGGTGGTCATGTCCGGCTTGAGGTCGATCGTGGCCTTCTTGCGCCGGCGCCCGCGGTCCGTCGCCGTCCCGTCCTCGGCGGGGGCTAGCGCGGGGTCGAGCTCCTCGACGAGCTCGATCTCGGAGCGCTCGAAGAAGGCGTGGAGCTCCTCGATGTCGCCCTCGTCGAGCTCGATCTCCTGGAGGGCCCCTGCAACCTCGGCGTAGGTCAGAACGCCGCTCTGCTGGCCCTTGACCAGCAGCAGCTTGACCTCATCGAGCTCTTGCAGTTCGGCTACGGACATGCCGTTCCCATGGGACAAAACAGGGCGCGGCGACGAACGTCGCGCCCATTCAAACAGACGTACGCAAGCATAAAGCTACACATTGTGTAGTCAAGCAGCCGGGAGCGCCGATCTACGCCGGACTTCGCCTGTCGCCCCCCAGTGCCTTCCCTACCAAGTCGGCCGTCATCGTTTACGCGGCAGGTTTACCCGGTTTGCGGGCTAAAGGAACCGGGGGACTCGCGACGCGGCCCCACGAATCAGACTCTAGACTGGCCCGCCGATGGAGGCGGAAGGGGACGGAGTTCTCGGCAACCTGCCGAGCTCGCGTCCCGGCCGGCGCAGCGAGAAGCGCTCGAGCGGCGCCCGCCGGGGCAGGCCGGCCGGGCGCCCGGCGGCCTCCGCCCGCCGTGGCGCCGAGGATGCCGAGCGGCGCGGAGCGGCCGCGGCGGTAACCCCGCGCGACGAGACACCGCCGCCCCTCTCCCGGGGTCCCTCGCGGAAGGGTGGCGGCCCGGTCGGTGACGCGGTACGCGGGGCCGCCCAGCTGACCGGCGCTCCGCTGCGGATCGGCGTGATCCTGACCCGAGAGGTCCTGAGGCGCCTGCCCCGGCCCTGAGCGCTTACCCGCGCTAGGTATCCTGGCGCCCGTGCCCGCAAGCACCGACGCCCCTCGTTGCCTGATCCTCGACGAGCATCCGGTGGTCCGGGCGGGAGTGCGGGCTGTGCTCGAGCGTGCGTTCGACGGAGCCGAGATCGCCGACGCCGGGTCGCTCGAGGAGGCCGAGGGAGGCCTGGACGGCCACGCGCCCGACGTCGTGGTCGTCGACCCATGGCAGCCGGGCGCGAACGTCGCGGAGGTGGTCGAGCGCCTGCGCGACCAGGTCGACGCCCCCATCGTGGTCTTCACCTCGGACGGCGGGGCGCGGTTGCTGAGCGAGGCCCTCAAGGCCGGGGTCAAGGGATACGTCCGCAAGGACTCCCCCTCGGACGACCTGGTCCGCGCGATCGAGGCCGCCCGGTCGGGCGAGTTCTACGTCGATCCCGGACTGTCGTCGACGATCGTGCTGGACGAGAGCGACCGGACGCTCAGCGCCAGACAGCGCGAGATCCTCCAGATGCTCGCCGACGGCATGCAGACCGACGCCGTCGCGGAGAAGCTGGGCCTCTCGACCGAGACGGTGCGCACGCACACCAAGCGCATCCTCGCGAAGCTCGAGGCCTCGACGCGCACGCAGGCCGTGGCGATCGCGATTCGCAATGGATTGATCGAGTAGTCCGCAGACCGCAGTCCGCAGACCGCGGGGCTGAGGGCTCATACCGGTCATAAGGGATTCCACTGGCCGGACACGACGCCGGAGGAGATTCTTT
>DASQXU010000444.1:0-5518 GCA_035639555.1 Thermoleophilaceae bacterium | reverse complement strand
TCATCCTCGGGTTCACGGTCTGGGCCCACCACATGTTCGTCTCGGGGATGTTCCCGTGGCTGCGGATCCCGATGATGATCACCACCATGCTCATCGCGGTCCCGACCGGCATCAAGATCTTCTCCTGGCTCGCGACGCTATGGAGAGGCGTGATCCACCTGAGAACGCCCATGCTTTTCGCGCTGGGCTTCATCACCATGTTCACGCTCGGCGGGATCAGCGGGATCATGCTCGCGGTCATCCCGTTCGACATCCACGTGTCGGACACGTACTTCGTGGTGGCCCACATCCACTACGTGCTCTTCGGCGGATCGGTGTTCACGATCTTCGCCGGCATCTACCACTGGTTCCCGAAGATGACCGGGCGGATGTACGACGAGACGCTGGGCCGCATCCACTTCTGGCTCTCGTTCATCTTCTTCAACACGACCTTCGGCCCCATGCACCTGGTCGGGATCGACGGGATGCCGCGCCGGGTCGCCGACTACGCCCACCACTTCGCCACCTGGAACGCGATCATCTCGATCTCGGCGTTCATCTTCGGCATGGTGCAGCTCCTGTTCCTCTACAACATGATCGTGAGCTGGCGGAACGGGCCCAGGGCCGAGGCCAACCCCTGGAGGGCGCACTCGATCGAGTGGCAGGTCTCCTCGCCGCCCCCGGTCTTCAATTTCGACGAGGTCCCCACGGTCGTCGGCGGCCCGTACGAGTACGGCGTGCCCGGTGCCGTGCACGCCGTCTTCAAGGAGAAGCAGCCGAGCCGCGTGGCCGCCCAGGCGCCCGCTCCGGCGGGCGGGGGCGCTCCGCCGCCCCCTGAATGACCGCCGAAGCTCGCCGCATCCTCGTCGTGGCCAACGAGACCGTCGCCGGTCGGGCGCTGATCGACGCGGTCAAGCGGCGGGCCGACGAGGGACCCGTGCAGGTGCACGTGGTCTGCCCCCAGAACGCGCCCCGGCACGGCTGGGTGATCCACGACCAGACCGTGCGCGAGGCCGCGGAGAACCGGCTGCGGCTCACCCTGGCCCAGCTCCGGGAGATCGGCGTGGAGGCCACCGGCGAGATCATGGACCCCGATCCCTACTCGGCGGTGATGGACGCACTACACGACCGCGACTACGACGAGATCATCATCTCGACCCACCCCGAGACCCGCTCGGGATGGTTGCGCCAGGGCCTCGTCGACCGCGTCGCGCAAGCCACCCGGCGCCCGGTGGAGCACGTAGTGGTGGACCTCGAGCGCGAGGGCGAGGAGGCGACCCGCACGCTCGTCGTCGCCAACCAGACGGTCGGGGGCCGGCCCTTGATCGAACTGCTGAAGCGCAAGGCCGAGGACGGGCCCCACCGGTTCATCGTGATCGCCCCGCAGTCCGGCGCCAGCGCGGAGGGCGAAGCCGCCTACAGGCGCCTCGCCCAGACCCTCGACGAGCTCGAGAAGGTCGGCCTGTCGGCGATCGGCCAGGTCGTCCATCCCGACCCGTTCACCGCGATCCAGAACGCGTTGCAGTTCTACGCGCCGGACGAAGTCGTCATCTCGACCCTCCCCGAGGCCCGCTCCGGCTGGCTCCGGAGCGATCTGATCGGCCGCGTGCGCGCCGCCACCACTCGTCCGGTCGAGCACGTGGTGGTCGAGCAGAGCGAGGTCGCGGCCTGATGGAGTCGGCCTCGGTCGCCCACGCCCACGAGGAGCACCTCCACCCGCCGGCGGCCAACGTCTCCTCGCGGGTCGAGGCGCAGTTCCTCGGGATGCTGCTTTTCATCATCTCCGAGATCATGATCTTCGGGGCCTTCTTCACGGCCTACTTCTTCATCCGGGTCGTGGCGAACGCGAAGTGGCCGGCCCCGGGGATGCACATCCCGGTCAGCATCGCCGCGGTCAACACCGCGATCCTGCTCTCCTCGAGCTTCACGATGCACTGGGCGCTCACCGGGGTGCGCAACGAGAACCGTTTTGCGCTCAAGGCCGGGGTCCTCACCACGTTCTGCCTGGGCCTGACCTTCCTCTCGGTCCAGGTCAACGAGTACGTCCACCTCGGGTTCGCCCCCCACGACCACGCGCAGGGGACGATCTTCTACTGCCTGACCGGCCTGCACGGAGCCCACGTGTTCGTCGGGCTCACGCTGCTAGCCATCGTCACCACCCGGGCCTTCCGCGGCCACTACACGGCCAAGGAGCACCGCGGCGTCGAGGTGCCCGGCATCTACTGGCACTTCGTTGACATCATGTGGATCTTCGTGTTCAGCTCGCTGTACGTGCTCTGATGGGGGCGCCGTGATCAACCCGCTGCGCTCCGAGCAGGAGGCCTTCCGCTTCCTGATCTACGTCGCGGTGACCGTGGGCACGATCGTCGCGGTCGTCCTCATCCTGCGCGCGATCCTCTGAGCGCCTTCGAAGCGGACCTGGAGCTCGCGCGGCGGGCGGCGTGCGCCGCGGGCGATGTCCTGCTCGCCCGCTACCCCGGGCCCGCCCGGGGCCTCGGGCGCAAGTCCTCGGAGACCGACCCCGTCTCGGACGCCGACCGGGAGGCCGAGCGCACGATCGCTCGCCTGCTCGCGGACCAGCGGCCCGATGACGGCGTACTGGGCGAGGAGGGCGCGAGCCGGGAGGGCGGAAGCGGCCGCCGCTGGGTGGTCGATCCGCTCGACGGCACGGTCAGCTACCTCTATCGCTACCCGGCCTGGTGCGTCAGCGTGGCGCTCGAGGACCAGCGGGGGACGGCGGTGGGGGTGGTGCACGACCCGCTACGGGACGAGACCTTCGCCGCGGTCCGGGGTGGCGGCGCGACGCTCGCCGCCCACCCCCTGGCCGTGCGCGGGGGCGACCGGCTCGAGACGGCGCTGGTCGCCACCGGCTTCGCCTACGACCCGGCCCGCCGCGAGCGCCAGGCCGAGGTGGTGAGGAAGGTCCTCCCGAGCGTGCGCGACATCCGGCGCAGCGGGGCGGCCGCCCTCGACCTGGCCTGGGTCGCCGCCGGCCGCCTCGACGGCTACTACGAGCGCGGGCTCAACCGGTGGGACTGGGCGGCCGGTCGCCTGCTGGTCGAGGAGGCGGGCGGCGCGGTGGCCGAGCTGGACGGCGATCCCCCCGGCCTGGTGGCCGCCGCCCCGGCGCTCTTGCCGGCGCTCCGGGCGCTGGTCTCCTGATCCCTACTTGACGGTCAGGGTCCCCTTCATCCCGCCGGCCTCGTGGCCCGGGACGGTGCAGAAGAACTCGTAGCTGCCGGACTTGAGGGTGGTCGAGAACTTCGAGGTGCCGCCACCCGAGACGACCGGCCCCTTCCCGAGCACCTTGCCGCTCTTGTCCTTGACCGCGATGTCGTGCCCGATCGACGCCTTGTTCGGCATGTCGAAGCTGACCCGTCCGGCGGTGGCGGTGGCCTTGCCGTACTGGAAGGCGAGCGCGCCGGTCGGGTCGGCCGGGATCGTGAGCGTGCCCTTCTTCTCGGTGGCCGTCTTGTTCGAGGTCTTCGGCTGCCCGGCGCTGGCCAGCGCGCCGGTGTCCTTCCCGGGCTTCGCCGCGACCGCCGCCACGTAGGAGGCGACGTCGAAGCGATCCTTGCCGGTGACCAGGTTGGCCGGCATGATCCCCGCCTTGTTCGGGTCGGTGATCTGATCGCGGACCACGCCCCTGATCGTGCCGCTGCCGAAGCCGTCGCGGCGCGACTGGGCGAACGCGTCGTCGAGATCCGGCCCCTGGACGCCCTTCGTCCCCGCCCGGGCGAGCGTGTGGCAGGAGCCGCACTTCTGGACGAACAGGGTCTTGCCCTTGACGAGGTCGGCCTGCTGCTGACGACCGCAGCCTGCGAGCGCGACCAGGGCGGCGGCCGCCGCCGCCAGGGCCGGGACCGTGTTGCGGCCAAGCCTCACCGGAGGCGGAAGACTATCCGCTCGAATGCGCGGCCGGCGCACCCCCGGCGGTGGGTGCCGGGAGCTCGTCGAGGCGCCCCTGGGCGGCGGCGAGCACCCCCTCGGCGACCCGCTCCCACGCGTAGCGGCGGGCCGCCGCGGCGGCGAGCGCGGCCCGTGCCCGGCGCCTCTCCGAGGCCGGCAGGCAGAGCCAGCCGACTATCCGCTCGGCGATCGCGTCCACCGCTCCGTCCCCGAGCTCGAACGAGAGGAGCGGGCGCAGCGAAGGGGGCAGCTCGGGGGCCAGCGCGGCGCTGACCTCGGCCAGCCCCGAGTGCGCGGCGGAGATGGGCAGGGCGCCGCAGGCGGCGGCCTCGGCCGCCACCATGCCGAACGCCTCGGGGAAGGTGCTGGGCACGACCTGGGCCTCGAATGTCGGCAGCAGCCAGGGGAGGTCGCGGTGCTCGAGCGCCCCGGTGAAGTGGACGCGCGACGCGGCGGCGGGGGCGGCATCCAGGTACCGCCTGCGGCGGGCACCGGAGAGCGAGTCGAGGAAGGCGCCAAGGAACCGCAGCGCGCCGCTCGGGCCGCCCTCGAGCTCCCGGCCCCGGGCGGCGATGTCGGCGAGCGCGTCGAGGTCGCCCGCGGCGAGGGCCGCGACCAGAGCCCCGAGGCCGTCCCGGTAGGTGCCGAAGCCGACGACGCACAGGTTGGCGTCGGGAACCGCGGTCACAACGAGCGGCCAGGCCGCGAGCAGCAGGTCGACCCCCTTCGAGACGATCAGCTTGCCCACGTAGCCGACGAGGCGGTCGCGGGCCGGGTCGAGCGAGCGCAGCGCGGCCGCGGCCCCGGCCTCCCCACCCCAGCCCGCCGGCTGGTCCGTCAGGCGCTCGGCCAGGGCCCGCAGGCGGGCGGCGGCCTCTCCCGGGTCGCGCGGCCGGAACTCTTCGACGTCGACCCCGGGGGGGCCGAGCCGGGTGCGCGCGGGCAGGCTTGGGTCGGCGACGACCTCCCACAGGCTCTGTGCCGTGTGGCGGGAGCCGACCAGCACGCCGCGCGCCGCCCCGACCCCCTCGCGAGCGTAGGGCACGAAGCGCTCGGGGTAAGGGCGCACCACGTACTCGAGCGCGCTGCCGTGGACCTTCACGGCGTAGGGGACGCGCCCCGCGAGGGCGCGGGCGAGGATCGCCGGGCCCATGACCAGGTGGTTGGCGAGCGCGGCCTCGGGCTGAGCCCGGCGGACGACCTCCTCGACCGCGGCCACGTTCGCGTCCACGTAGCGTCGAACCCGGCGGTCGTCGAGCTCCGGGAGGGGCAGGGCCCGCAGCCCCTCGTAGCGGTCAGCGACGTACACGGGCAGCAGCCCGCCGATGTCGGGCACGTAGACCGAGCAGCGGACCGGCTCGCGGAAGCTCGTCATCCGGAGGTCCGATCCCTTGAAGCGCCCGACCGCGTCCACGAAGTCGAGCTTCGCCGCCCGCTGCTCCTGGCAGAGGATGTGCACCTCGTGCCCGAGGCGGGTCAGCGCCCGGCAGACGCTCGCGTTGTAGATGTTGCTGCCGGTGCCGCGCAGCAGGTATCCGTGGAAGATCAGGATGCGCACGTTGGTATCGTGCCGCCGCCATGGCCCAGCGTCAGCGCTACCGGTTGCGCGCCCGCTCCGATCGCGAGGTCA
>DASQXU010000443.1:0-5150 GCA_035639555.1 Thermoleophilaceae bacterium | reverse complement strand
CGAGCTGTTCAAGCCGTTCATCATGGCCCGGCTCGTCGAGCGCAAGTCGGTGCAGAACATCAAGGCGGCCAAGAAGATGGTCGACTCGATGATCCCCGAGGTCTGGGACGTGCTCGAGGAGGTCATCCAGGAGCACCCGGTCTTGCTCAACCGGGCGCCGACGCTCCACCGTCTCGGCCTCCAGGCCTTCGAGCCGGTGCTGGTCGAGGGCAAGGCGATCCAGGTCCATCCGCTGGTCTGCCACGCGTTCAACGCCGACTTCGACGGCGACCAGATGGCGGTCCACGTGCCGCTGTCGGCCGAGGCCCAGGCCGAGGCCCGGATCCTGATGCTGTCGGCGAACAACATCCTCTCGCCCGCCCACGGCGCCCCGCTCGCCACTCCGACCCAGGACATGGTGCTCGGGGCCTACTACCTCACCTACGGGCCGGGCGAGCGCGAGCTCGCCGAGCTCGAGGAGGCGCTGTTCGCCGGGAGCTGGGACGCGAGCAAGCACGGCCCGCGGCCGCACGTGTTCCGCTCCGCCCAGGAGGCCGAGCTCTCCTACGAGCACGGCATGGTCAGCCTCCACGACCTGGCCGAGTACCGCCGTCGCCACCGCGGCGACCACGTGCTCACCACGGTCGGCCGCATCCTGTTCAACGAGCGGATCGAGCGTGCGCTCGAGGAGACGCTGGGTGAGGAGCTCGAGCCCGACGCCTACGACTTCGTCAACAAGCCGCTTAAGAAGCGCGACATGTCGGCGGTGATCGAGGAGCTCGTAGACCGCCACGGCCCGTACGCCACGGCGCTGGTGCTCGACGCGTTCAAGGACCTGGGCTTCCACTTCGCCACCCAGGCCGGGATCACGATCTCCAAGAACGACGTGGCCATCCCGGCCGAGAAGGACGCGATCCTCGACCGCTACGAGGGCGAGGTGGCCGAGATCCAGGAGCAGTACGACTCCGGCCTGATCTCCCAGGAGGAGCGCCACGAGGCGGTGGTCGAGAAGTGGACGGCGGCCACCGAGGAGGTCGGCGAGGCGATGCAGGACAACCTCAACCAGCTGAACCCGATCTACATGATGGCCAACTCGGGCGCCCGCGGATCGTTCAAGCAGGTCCGTCAGCTCGCCGGCATGCGCGGTCTGATGGCCAACCCGAAGGGCGAGATCATCGAGCGCCCGATCAAGGCCAACTTCATGGAGGGCCTCACCGTGCTCGAGTACTTCATCTCGACGCACGGCGCCCGCAAGGGTCTCGCCGACACCGCCCTCCGGACCGCGGACTCGGGCTACCTGACCCGCCGGCTGGTGGACGTGGCCCAGGACGTGATCGTCCGTGAGGAGGACTGCGGCACCGAGGAGTTCGTCGAGATGGAGCTCCAGGGCGACGACGGCACGGTGAACGAGAACCTCGCCGGTCGGTTCGCGGCTCGCGCGTTCGCCACCAAGCGTGGACGCACCCTGGTCGAGCGCGACCAGCTGATTACCCCCGAGATCCTGGACGAGATCGTCGAGGCGTACGCCGACGAGCAGGTGACCGTCCCGGTGCGCTCGGTGCTCAAGTGCGCCGCCGAGGGCGTGTGCCAGCGCTGCTACGGCGTCGCACCGGCCACCGGCAAGGTGGTGGCGATCGGCGACGCGGTGGGGATCATCGCCGCCCAGTCGATCGGCGAGCCGGGCACCCAGCTCACGCTGCGGACGTTCCACACCGGCGGCGTGGCCGGCGCGGATATCACGCACGGCCTCCCGCGCGTGGTCGAGCTGTTCGAGGCCCGCAAGCCCAAGGGCCTGGCCCAGCTCTCGGAGGTGGACGGCACGGTCTCGGTGATCGAGGACACCGACAAGGCCCGCCGTGTGGTGATCACGGACCGCTCAGCCGACGAGCACGCCTACACCTTCCCCCCGCGCACCCCGCTGCGTCCGGAGGTCGAGACCGGAGCGGCCGTCAAGGCCGGCGACCAGCTGAACGAGGGCTCGGTCTATCCGGCGGACCTCCTCGGCGCCCGCGGGCGGACGCCCACCGAGCTGTACCTCGTGCGCGAGGTGCAGAAGGTCTACCGGTCTCAGGGCGTCGACATCAACGACAAGCACATCGAGATCATCATCCGCCAGATGATGAAGCGGGTGCGGGTGGACCAGAAGGGCGACTCCAACTACCTGCCCGGCCAGTTCGTCGACCGCCAGGAGGTGCTGCGCACGAACGCCGAGCTCGAGCAGGAGGGCAAGGAGCCGGCGGAGTACGAGGAGATCATCCTCGGGATCACCAAGGCGTCGCTGGCCACCGACTCCTTCCTGTCCGCCGCCTCCTTCCAGGAGACGACCAAGGTGCTGACCGACGCCGCCCTCGAGGGCAAGACCGACCGGCTGCTCGGGCTCAAGGAGAACGTGATCATCGGCAAGCTCATCCCGGCGGCCACCGGTCTGCGCCGCTACCGGCGGCTCGAGATCGAGCCGACCGAGCCGATCCGCCGCCCGGCCCCCGAGGAGATCGGCCTGCTCGACGAGTCGGAGCTCGCAGCCGAGCTCGGCCTCACCGAGGAGGGCGATCTCGAGGGCTTTGGCCTCGGCGGGGAGGGCGACGGCGACGGTGCCGCCGGCGAGGAGTTCGCCGATCTGGCTCCGCCGCCGACCGACGAGGACTCCTAGCTCACGCGGCGTGGCCCGAGCTCCGCGCGCCCCCGCGCGGGTGCGCTAGCTCGGGCCGCTCGCCCGGGCGGGCGAGACCTCGTCCGCCCACGCGAGCAGGCGCTCGACGTGCTCGTCGCTGAGCCCGACCGCCGACTCCGCCTCGACCAGCAGGGTGGGCGCCGAGCGGCTGCGCGCCCAGGTCCGGCAGCTGTCGTCGATGTTGTCGTCGATCCAGGCGGCCGGTCGGTCGGCCGCGTACTCGTCGATCGCATCGAGCTTCCAGTGGGCCGAGCCGAACACCGCCCGTCCCTCGAAGCTGAGGACCGGCAGCTCGGACTCGGACAGCCCGAGGACCATCGGAAGATGCTCGTTCGCTCTGTCCTCCCAGCCGGTCGCCCAGACCAGCTCAAAGCGCTCGGCGAGCCGGGCGAGGCGCGCCCCCACGCCGTCTGGGATACAGTGCGCCACTCCATCGATCCAGTGGAACGGGCCGGGGAGCTGCCCGGCGTCAGGTGAGAAGCCGAACACGCTGATGACCCCGTCGACGTCCACGAAGAGGATGGGTTTGGAGTTACGCGTTGCTCCCATTGGGTAGGTCCTTTACACCGGCTTTACAGAGCGTCGGAAGAGTTAGCGATCCCGGCGAGTTCTAGTTCAGAGAGCAGGCCCTCCCCCCTAAAGCTCGAATAGCGGCAGCGGGACTTCCCACCCGGCACCCCCTATCACTCCTTCATGACCGTCGAACTCGGCATCGGACTCGCCCTCGCGTGCGCGCTGGCCACCAATCTGGGCTTCCTGTTCAAGCACAGGGGCGCCTGCGCCGCTCCGCCGGTCACCATCCGCCACCCGCTGAGGAGTGGGCGGGACCTCTTCCGCTCGAAGTGGTTCACCGTCGGCATGCTGGTGGCGGCCGGTGCGTGGGCGCTGCACGTCGGGGCGCTGGCCCTGGCGCCCCTTTCGCTGGTGCAGGCGGTGATCTCCGGCGGGCTGGTCCTGCTCACCGTGCTCGCCGAGCGGTTCTTCGGGTGCCAGCTCGGCATCCGCCAATGGCTCGGAGTCGGGCTCACCGCGCTCGGTCTGGTGCTGCTCACGGTCACCCTTCCGGCCGGGACCGGAGCCCACTCGAGCTACTCCCTGGCCGGCATGATCGCCTTCGAGTCGGCGGTGCTCGCGGTCGGCACGCTCCTCGTCTTGAGCCCCCGGATCGGCCCGCACGAGCACCACGGCGCGCTGCTCGGGTGCGCGGCCGGGCTGCTCTTCGGGGTCTCGGACGTGGCGATCAAGGCACTGACCGGCCCGGCCATCGCTCACGGGCCGCTCGGACTGCTCTCGCCATGGCTCTTGACCGCCGTGATCGCCTCCGTGCTGGCCTTCTACGCCTCGGCGAGCGGCCTGCAGCGCGGCGAGGCCGTGCCGGTCATCACGCTCACGACGGCGGCGGCCAACGTGTCGGCGATTGGCGGCGGCATCCTCGTGTTCGGCGACCCGATGCCGCACGACCCCCTGGGGCTCGCCGTGCAGTCGCTGGCCTTCCTGCTGGTCATCGCCGCCGCCGCCCTCACCCCTGCGCCCCTGCGCGTCGCCAGAGCGGCCGGGTAGCCGCGGCGGCTGCCCATCAGGACCGCGGAATCCCGGCGATGTCCTGACATCGCCGCGTCAACAACGCCGAGACAGCGCCAATTCGAGCCCATCGTCCCATCCTGGCGTGATGCTGCGACCCGCGGATGGGACGGTACAGCGACTGAAGCGTGCGATGGCGCCGCCGGAGCGTGGGTCGAGCGAGTCGCTCATACGACAGGAGGCGCTGCCGCGGTCCCGGGCGGGCGTGCCGCCCGAGGGCGTGCGCTCGCGACCGAGGCCAGCACATCGGCCACGATCGGCGCGATGCCGGCGAAGCGGCTGGCCCGCGGGCGCCCGAGCGTCTGCCCGACGGCGCGCCAGTAGCCCGTTGCTACCATCGTCGGCCGCTATGCCCAGCATCAATCAGCTCGTCCGCAAGGGGCGCGAGAAGCCGAAGCGCAAGGTCACCACTCCTGGCCTCAAGTCCGGGCACGGGCGCAAGAGCCGGGTGGCCGCGCCGCAGCGGCGGGGGGTCTGCACGCGGGTCGCCACGATCACTCCAAAGAAGCCGAACTCGGCTCTGCGCAAGATCGCGCGCGTGCGGCTGACGAACGGGATGGAGGTGACCGCCTACATCCCGGGCGAGGGCCACAACCTTCAGGAGCACTCGGTGGTCCTGGTCCGTGGCGGCCGGGTGAAGGATCTTCCGGGCGTCCGCTACAAGGTCGTGCGCGGAACGCTCGATGCGGCCGGCGTCAGCGACCGCAAGCAGGCGCGCTCGCGCTACGGCGCGAAGGCGAGGTAGGAGTCCGATGCCACGCCGCGCCTCACCGGGCGTCCGCCCGATCGAGCCCGACGCCATCCACGGCTCGAAGCTCGCCCAGCAGGTCATCAACAAGGTCATGGTCGATGGGAAGAAGTCGCTCGCCGAGGGGATCGTCTACGACGCGCTCGCCGTGGTCTCCGAACGCACCGGCCA
>DASQXU010000442.1:0-5707 GCA_035639555.1 Thermoleophilaceae bacterium | reverse complement strand
CACGGCGTCCTCGCCCGCCGACCCGCTGTTCTGGCTCCACCACTCCTTTGTCGATCGACTGTGGGCGCGCTGGCAGGCAAGCCCCCAGGGCGCCCCTCCTCCGAACCCGAACGAGCGCCTGTTGCCGGCCCGTGCGTTCGGATCGCCCTTGTTCGGAAATCGAGTCTCGACCGTCCTCGACGTTGAGGCGCTCGGATACGAGTACGGCTGAGCCGCGACGCCGGGCAGCGAGCATGTGTGGAGCGCACGCGGGCGAGCGCACAACCAAAGGCGGCGCCCAGCCGGGATACGAAGCCGCACTCAAGCCCGGGGTTGCGCTGGTGGTCGTATACAGGCCTCCCTTCGGGTCTCACCTAGTGAGACCTCCTTCGAACGGGCGGGGCAAGCCGAGTGTCGAACCGCGCGCCTCCCAGCGGCAGACGCATCACGCATCCCTTAACGGAACCGGCCCACGACTGCCCGGTCGGCCACGCTCAGCGGGATACGGCGCGAGCAACGACGCCCGGGGCGAGTCGTCGCGCGTTCGAGCCCGCCCGAGTAGGGTCTGTGTCGTGCCTGGCTGAGGCTGACCGCCCGCCTTCGCGCTCTTCCCTCGGCCGCCTCCCTCGCCGTGCATCGACCCATATCGGTCGAGTGCATGAGCGAAGGGGGATCATCCAGGACGAAGATCGGGCGGGACCGATGCCCGTGTCGCCAGCCCCGGGAGCGAGGCACGCTCCGTGTCCACCGCGCCCGCGCGGCCACCGTGCCCGCCGAGCGAGACAGCGGCTCAGGCGCCCGCGCCCGCCGCTGTAGCGGTCCGCTCGGAAGCAGGCTCGGCCAGGATGCGGCGGAGCGGCTCGATGTCGCCCTCCCATTCGAGCCCTCGCGCGCGCGCCTCCTCGAGCGCGACCTGGCCGGTGAGCACGCCGACCATCAGCCGCGGCGATCCGCTGAGCGTCACATCAGGGGCGTCGGCACTCCAGGCGCGGGTGCGGACGCCGCCGTCGGCGAGCTCGACCACGAGCGCCTCTTCGCCGGTCCGGAGGCCGATCGTGATCGGTGGCCCCTCGGGAATCCGGTCCCCCAGGCGAATCTCGAGCGGCAGCGCGAGCCAGTGGCCTCGAAACGCGTCGTGGCCGGAGTCCTCGCCGAGCAGCGGCGCGCCCCAGCGGCCGAGGGCGCGCACGGCCGGCCGGAGCTCGCGTCCGCGCTCGCTCAGGCGGAACAGCGTCGTCGCGACGGGCGGCGGTGCGTCCTCGCGCTCGATGACCCCGAGCCGCTCGAGCTCCCGCAGGCGCTCGGCCAGCAGGTTCGTCGCGATCCCGGGGAGGCCCTCGCGCAGGTCGGTGTAGCGGGAGCGCTCGCGGAGGAGCAACTCGCGCACGATCAACAGCGACCAGCGATCGCCGATCACATCGAGCGCCTTGGCGAGCGCGCAGTACTGGCCGTAGGAGCGCATATGCCTAGTCTACCGCGGCCTCACTGGAGAATCTGCGCCGAGTTCTTGATATTTTCAAGCTAATGCTTTAGAAGTACACACATGGCCAAGAAACCGCTCATCCTGTTCTCGCTCCTCCTCGCCGCGTTCGCGATCAACCTCGACACGACGATCGTCAACGTCGCGCTGCCCTCGCTCGTCCGCGAGCTGCACGCGTCGACGAGCCAGCTGCAGTGGATCGTCGACGCCTACAGCCTGGTCTTCGCCTCGCTCCTGCTCGCCGCTGGCAGCTTCAGCGACCGCGCCGGCCGCAAAGGCGTGCTGCTGGCCGGCCTCGCCGTGTTCGGCCTCGCCAGCGTGGCCGGCGGCCTGACCACCACCCCGGCTCAGCTGATCGTCGCCCGCGCCGTGATGGGACTCGGCGCGGCGCTGATGTTCCCGGCGACGCTCTCGATCATCGCGAACGTGTTCGTCGAGCGGGGCGAGCGCGCGCGGGCGATCGGGTTGTGGGGAGCGAGCGCCGGGGTGGCGATCGCCCTCGGACCGATCGTCGGCGGCTGGCTGCTCGAGCACTTCTCCTGGACGAGCATCTTCTTCGCGATGGCGCCGGTCGCCGCCGTCGGCGCCGCGCTCGTCGCCCGGACGGTTCCGACCTCGCGCGACCCGCACGCCCCGAGGGCGGACCGCCCGGGACTGCTGCTCTCCACGGCGGCGATGGCGCTGCTGATCTACACCATCATCGAGGCACCGGGCCACGGGTGGAGCTCGGGACGGAGCGTCGCCGGGTTCGCGCTGGCCGCCGCGCTGTTCGCCGGGTTCGTCGCCTGGGAGCGGCACGCACCCGAGCCGCTGATCGACCTCGGCCTGTTCCGCAACCTCCGCTTCACCGCGGCCAGCGCGTCGGTCACCGTCGTGTTCTTCTCGCTCGCCGGGTTCATCTTCCTGATCACCCAGTACTTCCAGTTCTTCAAGGGCTACAGCCCGCTGTCGACCGGGGTGCACCTGCTGCCGGTCGCGACGTCGGTCGGCGTCATGTCGGTGCTCGGGACGAAGCTCGCGGTGCGCTCGAGCACGAAGCTCGTGGTCGCAGGCGGCCTGGTGTCGCTCGCCGGCTTCTTCGCGTGGGTCGCGACGGCGACGAGCGGGACCAGTTACCTCGAGATCGCGGGCCAGATGGTGCTCGGCGGCTCGGGCATGGGCCTCGTCAGCGCGCCCGCGACCGAGGCGATCATGGGCGTCGTTCCCAAGGCCAAGGCAGGCGTCGGCTCGGCGGTCAACGACGCAACCCGACTGCTCGGCACCACCCTCGGCGTCGCCGTCATCGGAAGCGTCTATGCCTCCCTCTACAGCAGCCGCCTCACCATGGCCCTCCCCGCGGCGCTGCCGCGCCACCTAGCGAACACCGCCCACGACTCGGTGGGGGCGGCGCTCGAAATCGCCCATCGTGCGAGCCTCGCCGGGAGTCCCGCCCTGGGCGCGCAGGTGCACGCGGCCGCGTCGGGCGCCTTCTTCGACGGGCTGAGCGCCGGATGCCTGGTCGCCGCCGGCGTCAGCGCGGCCGGGGCGCTCATGGCCGCCGCCCTGCTGCCGGCCCAGCCGTCGCGCCCCTCCGCCGAGGTGGCCCCGAAGCCGACCGAGCCGCTGGCGGCCGCGGCGGCCGGGGACTGACCGAGCATGCTCTCGACTCGACCGGTGGTCTTCTACCGGGCCCGGACCGAGGCCGGCTGCGCGCAGCGCCAGCGGAGCGGGCGATCACCCGGGGGATCTAAGTGAAGCTCGAGGCCAAGCGGATCCTGATCACCGGCGGGGGCTCGGGCATCGGACTCGAGCTCGCCCGCCGGTTGGCCAACCCCAACGAGGTCGTGATCGCGGGCCGCGACCACGCGAGGCTCGATCGGGCGGCAGCGCAGGCCCGAGCGCTCCGGAGGCTGCGCCTCGACGTGACCTCGGAGCGCCAGGCTGCGTTGCGACTTCCGGGAGGAGCCGCCGGCCCTGGTGGGGATCAACCTGTCTCTCAGGCGGTCGCTCGGGCGGTCCAGGGCACTCGAGCTCCGGAGGCCGACCACCGGGGCCGCACCATGCCCGCCAAGTTCCCGGGGCACTGTCGCAAATGCGGCGGGACGATCGAGGTCGGCGACCCGATCCGCTTCTACCCAGCCGCAGGTGGACGACAGGCCGAGGTCGCACACGGAGTCTGCCCGCCGCCGCCGTCCGTCAACGGCAAGCCCAAGACCTGCGTTGACTGCGGGAACACCGAGGACATCGAACAGGGGCGCTGCGCCGACTGCTACGAGCGGTGGGCGGAGGGGTTGGGGTGAGGAAGGGGGGCCAGGAGGAACTACTCTCGGCCGCTCCCGTCTCGCCACTCGCCGCGCTGTTCGTCCCAGACGAGGTACGGGCCCTCGGCGCCTCGATGCGGCGGGCCGGCCCCGCTTGGAGGCCGCCCCGCACAGGACGCCCGCTTCTAACGCCCACCCTGGAGGAGGCGCCTCGAGGGCCTCGAGCGAGGGGCGCCTCCAGAGCTTGCGTGCGCGCGGTTTTCGGCAACGAGGCGGACACACGACGCGGGAGAGCCAGCACGAAGATCGCAAACGCGATCAGGAACGCGAGCACGCAGGTGCCAGCGAGCGAGAGGACCTGCAGCGCGGGGCCGGCGGCGCCTTCGAGCGCATCGAGGTAGCTCGGGCGCTCGGGGTCGATGCGCACGGCTTACTTCTTCGGCTTGGGCTCGGCCTTCGGTGCCGGCCGCTTGGACTCAAGCTTCGGCGGACACACGAGCGGCCGGGTCGGCCGGCACGCCTATATCTGCCGCGGCGCCGTCGGCTCCCGCCTGAACGGGAATAGCGGCAAGACCTCGCGGTCCAAGACATCGTTCACGATCTCCGCCATCACGATGTACCAGGCGAGCGCGGCCAGGACCAGCTCGGCCCAGCCGCCGGCCTTGGTGACGCCGTTGGCGGTCGCGGCGCCCGACAGCGTGGCGTTGCCGATGAACTCGAGGATCAGCGCGATGTCGAACACGATGAACGTCACGAGCACCGTCGCGTTCGTTCCCAGCGTGGCCAGCGTGAAGATCAGGGTGATGACGGTCCACATGATCAGGAAGATCGTCACCGCCTGGTGAGCGGCGGGACCAGCCCTCGGGACGACGAAGAGGTTCAACGCCACGAACGAGAACCAGAACGCTCCGTAGGAGGTCATGAACGCGGCAGCGAAGAGCTCGCCCTTGGCGAGTGCGAAGAAGCCGGCGATGAACTGCGTCAGTCCGCCGTAGAAGGCGGCGAGCGCGAGCACCAACACCGCGCCTTTAGCGTTGAACTGACCCGTGGTGTAGAGCCCGAGGGTGAACGTGGTGAGCGCGAAGCCCGCCACTCCCACGGGCACCGGGTTGGCGATCAGCGACCTACGGGGTGCCTCGACGACCGTCGGCCGGGCATCTGGGCCGGCTTCCGCCGGCGATTGCGGCTGCGCCATAGCCTCTCCTTCCTGTCGCGCCGCCCATCGGCGGCCCGACGCGTGGCTACCCCCACCCCTCGGGGGGAAACGGGCTTGGTAAGGAGGCTTACTTTGCGCGAGGGCGGACGTGTGTCCACGCCGTTGCCGAAAACCGTGCGCGCGGAAGGGTCTCGGGGGGCCCTCGAGGCCGTGTGACGTCCGCGACTCGCGTGTCCAGCCCGTTGCCGAAAACCCCGCGCCCGCGAGGCCCTCGAGCCGGTTGACCGTCGGACTACGGAACCGAAGGTCCCGGGTTCGAATCCTGGCGGGCGCGCTGAGCGAAAGTCGCTGCAAAGCCCCGATGGTTCGAGGGCGGAAGGCCGTGGCAGGAGGCGCCGGCAGGCATCAATTGGGCATCATTTCTGTGCTCCGAGTCGCGGTTCGAGACGCGCCGCCTCGCGTGGCGGCGGGGCGGCGGGGCCGATCAATCAGGCGTCGATGGGCGTTGGGGCCACGTAACCGGGCGTGCGGCCGTCGGGCTCATAACGCGAAGGTTCGCGGGCTCCAATCCTGGCCCCGCACGCGGGCTCCAATCCTGGCCCCGCTATAGGAGAAAGGCCCTGGACCGCGCCTTTCTATGCGGGACGGCACCCGGCGACCGCGGGCCGACGGTCTAATAGCGGTCCAATCTCTGCGCGGACTTGAGTGAAGCGACGGTTCCGAGGGGCGCGGAGCGCCGAGACCCCCCTCACGATGTTGAGCTCTGGTTGTGGTCCAGGCGGTCGGGGGTTCGAGTCCCCTCGCTCACCCCTCGTGAGAAACCCGCTTTCAGAGCGAGGTTTCTAAGTCTCG
>DASQXU010000441.1:0-8939 GCA_035639555.1 Thermoleophilaceae bacterium | reverse complement strand
GGTCGACGTCAACTTCGAGCTGGCCGCGCCGGGCACCCCGATCACCGGGGAGGCCAGCGTGCCTTCGGGCACGGGCGTTGCGGTGCAGACCCAAGGGGGCAATTTCATTCCGATCAGCGGCCACTTCTCGATCCCAACCGGTACCCAACTGGGAGCGTCCCCCCAGCCGCACCTCGCCGCGTTTCCCCGACGGGTCCGCCGGGGTGGCGCTGTCGCCCTCGCGGGCAGCGTCGCCGGCCGCTGCGCCGCCCGGGCGCGGGTCACGTTGATCTCCAAGGCGTTTACACGCCGGCATCGGTTCGCGGGTGTCCCGGCCGTCCGAACCGCCGTCAAGCCCGGCGGCCTGTTCGCCACGCTCGCGACCGTCCGCCGCACGGCTCCCGCCGGCCGCTACCGAATCACTGCCCGCTGCGGTGGACGCAGCCTCGGCGTGGTCGCTCACCTGCGAGTGCGCCGCTGAGCCTGCAGTTCCTGTCCACCCCTGCGATCGCACGTCGAGCGCTTCGTTTGCGCCACCGCCACAGCTGCTCCGACCCCCGGTCTCGATTTCGCCGGAGGCGCCGCAGTTGGGGGGTTCCCCGCTAATCGCCGGCTAGATCGCTGGGGTCGAGGCCGAACCGCCGCGCTTGGTGGGCGCGCTCAATCGCGTCGCGCTCGGCTTGGGCGCTCGCGCCGCTCCTCGCGCTCGAGGCGTTCCTGCTCTCGGCGGCGCGCCCGACCAGCTCGATCGCCTCCTCGTCGCTCTCGGCCACCGCGGCGGTCCGGGCGGAGATCCCTCGCCGACCCGGACGACGCGACGGTCACTATCGGCTGGCAGGTGGATCGGCAGGGCCGCCGCGCGCCGTGAAGACCGAGGCTGGCGAGCGCACGATCGCGCTGCCGCGCCCGATGATCAAGATGCTCTTGGCGCACAGGGCCGGGTCGTCTTACAAGCGGCCGACCGCGTTCGTGTTCTGCACTCGCACTGGTAAGCCGCTCGGCCAGTGGAGCGTGCTCCGCGCGCTGCCCCGTGCGCAGCTCCGTGCCCGCACGGCCGACGGGAAGCCGACCTTTCCTGGCCTCTTCGAGCCGGAGCCGGACAGGACGGCCGCTGGACCCCGTGGAAGAGGTGCCGCGCAACACGGTGCCGAACTTCCACAGCTTCCGGCACACGAGCGCCAGCGAGGCGATCGGCAGCGGCGAGTCGGTCGAGAAGTGAGCTGGATGCTTGGCCACCGCGACTCGCCCGTGACGAGGCAGGTCTACACCCACGAACTGCAGACCGCCGAGCGCCGGGCTCGTCGGCGCGCACTGCTCGAGGAGCGATACGAGTCCGCCCTGGAAGCGTCCATCGAAGCGTCCAGCCGCAACAAGCCGCCGCAGATCGAATCCCGACCACTCGCCAAGGCGGCGGCCTCCGGCGCCCCCCTCGGGTCGCCCGTAGGTTGTAGCCGGCTAGTGGCCGCCGCTTGGCTTGATGGGCGCCAGTCCCTCGTCCGGGCGGGCGCTGTAGCGGGCATCGGCGCTTCGCGCCGGGCCCGAGGCCCTCGTCCGGCGGGGCGATGTAGGTCGCCCCGGGCGGGGGGCGGGGGTCCAATCGGAGCGAGCCCGAGACGATGGATCTATATAGAGATCTCTGCTAACTTCGCCAGTCTGCGTTAGAGAGATGGCTATAACGCTCACCCAGCTCCACAGCTTTCTGGCCGTGTTCCGCACGGGCTCGGTGACCGCCGCCGCCGACGAGCTGATCGTCACGCAGCCATCCGTGTCGGCCGCAGTCACCGCGCTGTCGCGAGAGGTCGGAGTCGGGCTGACCGAGCGGGTCGGGAGGAGCATCCGCCCGAGTCCCGCGGGGGAGGCGTTCGCCCCCTACGCCGCGGACGTGATCGGCCTGCTGGAGCAGGGCGCGCGGGCGGCGCGGGAGGCCGCCGAGGCGGCGGGCAGGGAGCTCCGAATCGGGGCGGTGACGACCGCGGGGGAGCACATCGTGCCGCCGCTGATCGAGGCGTTCTCGGCATCCCACCCCGAGATCGCGCTCAGCGTGGACGTCGGCAACCGCCAGCGCGTCTTCGAGCGAGTGCGAAGCCATCGCACGGACGTGGCGATCGGCGGCCGGCCGCCGAGCGAGGGAGTCGTCGGAGAGCCCTTCCTGGACAATCCGATAGTCATCATCACCGCGCCCGGCGATCCCCTCGCCGGGAAGCGGTCGGTGCCGATCGAGGAGCTCGGCGACCGGCCCTGGCTTTTGCGCGAGGAGGGCTCGGGCACGCGCATGATGACCGAGGAGTTCCTCGCCGCGCACGAGCTCCGTCCGCGCATCCTCACGCTCGGTTCGAATGGCGCGATCAAGCAGGCGGCCCGGGCGGGCCTCGGCGTCTCATTCCAGTCGCGCCTCGCGGCGGAGCTGGAAATCGACCTCGGCCTGCTCGCCACGATCGAGGTCGGCGCACCGCTGCCGCGCCGGCGCTGGTACCTGCTCCGCCCCGCTCATGGGCCCGTGCGCCCCACGGTCGAGGCATTCCTCGAGTTCGTGCGGCGCGAGGGCCGGGACGCGGTTGAGCGAGCCGCCGCCGCCGCGCGCGCGAGAGAGGAGATGAGCCCGGCCGCTGGCAGGCCGTGACGGGCGGGGGCGCCGGCGCCTTCAGTCGGCGTGGCCGAGGACGCCTTGCACCGCAGCCACCACGCGCTCGGGCGTGAAGCCCAGGTTGCCCATGACTTCCGCTCCGGGCGCCGACGCGCCGAAGCGATCGAGTGCCACGGCGTGGGTCGCCCAGTCCGACCATCCGAGCGGGACGCCGGCCTCCACGCTGACAACGGGCACTCCATACGGGAGCACGGATTCCCGGTAGCCGGCCGGCTGGGCCTCGAAGAGCTCCCACGAGGGCATCGACACGACCCGGACGGGGACGCCCGCGCCCTCCAGCATCCGGCGCGCCTCGAGCGCGAGCCCGACCTCGGACCCACTCGCCGCGATTTGAGCGGCTACGGGCTCGTCTGGGGGCTCCGCGAGCACGTAGGCGCCGCGCGCGAGCCCGCTCGCCGGCGCGAGGGCGGCGCGATCGAGCACCGGTAGCGACTGTCGGCTGAGCAGCAGGCAGGCGGGGCCTTCGAGTTCCTCGAGCGCGACGCGCCACGCCTCGGCGACCTCGGCCGCGTCCGCGGGCCTGATCACGGTCAGCCCGGGGATCGCACGTAGCGAGGCGTAGTGCTCGACGGGCTGGTGCGTGGGCCCGTCCTCGCCGAGCCCGATCGAGTCGTGCGAGAAGACCCACACGACGGGCAGGCGCATCAGCGCCGAGAGGCGGATCGCGGGTCGCATGTAGTCGGAGAACACGAGGAAGGTGGACCCGTAGGGCTTCACGATCCCGCCGTGCAGGGCCATGCCGTTCACCGCCGCGCCCATGGCGTGCTCGCGGACGCCCCAGTGGACGTTGCGGCCGGAGCGCTCGCGCGAGAAGCTCGCCTCCGCGGGGAACTCGGTCTTGGTCGACTCGGCCAGGTCCGCGGAGCCGCCGATCATCGTCGGCACGTCGTGCGCGATGGCGGCCATCACCCTGCCGGATGCGGCACGGGTGGCGAGTGCGGGCCGCTCTCGCGGATCGAACTCCGGCAGGGAAGGCGCCAGCTCCGACAGCGGCCGCCCGCTCCAGACGCGGTCCCACTCGGCGGCCAGCTCCGGGAAGGTTCCACGCCAGCGGACGAGTCGGGCCTGCCAGCGGCGCTCCTCCTCGGCGCCGCGCTCGGCCGCCTCGGCGAAGCGGAGGTGCACCTCGTCGGGCACGTGGAACTCCACCTCGGAATCCCACCCGAGCGCCCGCTTGGCCGCTCTCACCTCATCGTCTCCCAGTGCCTGCCCGTGCGCGGCCGGGGTGCCCTGCTTGGTCGGCGCGGGCCAGCCGATCACCGATCGCACGCGGATGAGCGAGGGACGCTCCTCCTCCGCCATGGCCTCCTCGATCGCCTCCGCGAGCGCGGACAGGTCGTTCGCGTCGTCCACGGCGGTCACATGCCATCCGTAGGCGCGGAAGCGCGCCTCGACGTCCTCGCGGTCGAAGGCCAGAGAGGTGGGCCCGTCGATGGTGATGCCGTTGTCGTCGTAGAGGTAGGCCAGCCGGCCGAGACCGAGGTGACCGGCCAGGGAGGCCGCCTCGGCCGAGACCCCCTCCATCAGGTCGCCGTCCGAGCAGATCGCGAACACGCGGTGGTCCATCACCTCGGCGCCGTAGCGCTCGCGCAGAAAGCGCTCCGCCATCGCCATGCCGACCCCGTTGGCGAACCCCTGCCCCAGGGGGCCGGTGGTGGTCTCGACGCCGGGCGTATGGCCGAACTCCGGATGCCCAGGGGTACGCGAGCCCCACTGCCTGAAGCGCCGCAGCTCGGCCATGGGCAGCTCATAGCCGGACAGGTGCAGGACGGCATACAGCAGCATCGACCCGTGGCCCGCCGAGAGCACGAAGCGGTCGCGATCGGGCCAGTGCGGATCGCGCGGGTTGTGCTTCAGGTAGCGGGTGTACAGGAGGTAGGCGGCGGGCGCCATCGCCATCGGCATGCCCGGGTGGCCCGACTGCGCTCGCTCCACGGCGTCCATCGCGAGGGCGCGGATCGTGTCGACGCCGAGCTGGTCGAGCCGCGCCTCGACCGCCGTCGGCGACGCGGCGGTGGCCGTCTGCAGGCTCACGTCTCGCCGGTCGCCGGGCTCTCGACCTCCGCCACCGGCAAGCTCGCCCCGCGCATGCCGTCGCCCCCCAGGGCGATCGCGGCCCGCGCGGTGGCGGCGTGGTAGAGGATCAGGAGCTGCACGAGCGCGAGGGACTCGGAGCGGTGGAGATCGATCCCGATCGTGAACTCCCCGAGCCGCTGGGTGCGCAGGTGCGTCGCGAAGTGCATCCGCTCCCAGATCGCCTCCTCGATCTCGGCAGCGCGGTCCGGCTCGATGTCGCCCGGGATGCGCAGGTGCCGCTCCCCGCCCCGGTCGATCAGGTTGATCCCGCGCCCGCCGTTGGCGATGAAGCCAGACAGGTCTGGATGCGGAAGCCCCTCACGCAGGATCAGCTCGGCGTCGAGCAGGTCGGGATCGCCGCTGTCGCCGGGCATGAAGGAGACGACCATGTCTGCGTAGCGCTCCTGCGGGCGGATGAAGGCCGCCGAGTCGGGCTCGCGGCGGTCGAGCTCGGCGAGGACTTCGTCCGTCGTGTAGCCGCGTCGTGAGCAGTCGCGCTGGACCTTCCACTTGCGCCGCAGCTCCTCGGGGGGAGCGAGGTAGACGCGCACGTCGTAGCAGTCGCGCAAGCCCTCCGTGTGGTAGCCCAGCAGGCCCTCGACGATCGCAAACCCATGCGCCTTGACGTACTCGGGCGGCCCGAAGGTGCCGTCCGCGTGGCGGTAGACGGGCTTGAGGATCGGCTCGCCGTTTCGCAGGTGCCGGAGGTGCTGGGCCATGATGTCGACGTAGTTGCAGTCCGGGTGAAGTGGCGTGATCCCCATCTCCGCGCGCTGCTTGCGGTCGAATCGGTGGTAGTCGTCGGTGCAGACGTGCGCGACCCGGTCCTCCCCGAGGATGCGCACGAGACCCCTCGTGATGGTGGTCTTGCCCGCCGCCGAGTCTCCGACGACGCCGAGGATCATTGGTCGCGGCATGCCCTTGTCCCCCTCAAGCTTCAGGCGCCCGCGCCGAGCGGGCAGGCGCGAGACCGTATCGGCTCTGCAGTTGTGGGAAAAGCAAAATGTCTCGAGCGATTCATAAGAAGGAAGCTTCTTAAAAGGGGAGTGACTACGCGGGCGCGAGCCGCGTGGCGGGCCTCTCCGAGGCTTCGCTCTCGTCTTCGGGGAGCTCCGACCGGAAGATGCTGCTCGCGTAGATGTCGGCCGCCTCGATCGTCATCAGCTCGTCCCGGCCGAGTCGCTCGTTGGAACCGAACAGGCGGTTCGCATGTCGGAGCCGGGCCCGGTCGATCGCGTTGCGAACGCTGCGCGCGTGAGCGAAGCGCGGCATTCGCACGCGGCGCTCGAGGTACTCGCGGAAGGCCTGGTCCCCCTGCGGCGAGAGGCGGTAGGTCTGGCGCTCGAGCATCAGGTGGGCGATCTGGATCAGCTCGTCGATCGTGTAGTCGGGGAAGTCGATGTGGTGGGCGATCCGCGACCCCATGCCTGGGTTCGAGGCGAAGAACTCGTCCATCCGGTCCTTGTAGCCGGCCAGAACGACGACGAGCTTGTCGCGGTCGTTCTCCATCACCTGGAGCAGGATCTCGATCGCCTCCTGCCCGTAGTCGCGCTCATTCTCGGGCCGATAGAGGTAGTACGCCTCGTCGATGAACAGCACGCCCCCGTAGGCCTTCTTCAACACGTCCTTTGTCTTGGGGGCCGTGTGCCCGACATACTGGCCCACGAGGTCGTCCCGGGTGACCGACACGACGTGCCCCCGTTCGAGGTAGCCGAGGCGGTGGAGGATTTCGGCCATCCGTAGGGCGACGGTGGTCTTGCCGGTTCCGGGGTTGCCGGTGAACGACATGTGGAGCGAGGGCCGCTCCGACGAGAGCCCGGCGTCGCGACGCAGGCGGTCGATCACGAGCAGGGCGGCGATCTCGCGGAGGCGGGTCTTGACCGGTGCGAGCCCGACAAGCTCCCGGTCGAGCTCAGCCAGCACGCCGTCGATCTGGGTCTCGCGTAGGACCTCGTGAACGCTGGCGGCGGGGGCAGGCTCGCTCGTCGCTCGGTCCGTGCGGTCCGCGGCGCCGCTGTCCTCCGCGGCATCTTCCCGCCGCGCAGCACGGTCGGCGCCGCGCGCCGTGGGCCCAAGCTGGAAATCCGGTCCGCTCATGCCGGGCCCTCGCCCCCGTTCGCCGCCGCGGGGCGCGCCCCGTAGCGCCGCCCGACCGGGCGCTCCGCCGCGTAGCCGTGAAGCGCGTAGCGCATCACCCGGTCGGAGTCGTCCTGCCGCTCCAGCCGGAATCCGGGCTCGTCGGCGGGCCGGTTGACGATGAAGGCGAGCGCCGTCGTCTGACGGGTGTAGCGGGCGTCGTAGGCGATGACCTTCACGTAGTGGTTCGGGAAGCGCTCCCGGCAGGCCTGCACCTCGCGCATTGCCACGTCCGCCTGATCGGGCGTCAGGTCGAAGAGCGGCAGGTTCCACATCTCCCAGTAGGAGTTGCGCGGGTGCGGGTCGTCCGTGTACTCGACCGAGATGGCCCAGCCGTTCGCGAGCGAGTAGCGAATCTGCGCCTCGATCTGCTCGTCGGTCAGGTCGGGGAGGAACGAGAAAGTGCCTTGGGTGATCCTCATGGCCTCTCCTCTAGCTCGCGACGGTCGGCGTGACCGCGACGTCCGGTGTGTCCGTCGACTCGAAGTTGAACGTGACGTCCTTCCACACCTGGAGCGCGGCGTCGAGCTCCGGGCAGCCCTTCGCGGCCCGCTGGAGGATGTCGGGGCCCTCCTGGAAGTAGTCCCTGCCCTCGTTCCGAGCCTGGATGATGGCCTCGACCGCCACCCGGTTAGCCGTCGCGCCGGCGCCGATGCCCATCGGATGGCCGATCGTGCCGCCGCCGAACTGGAGCACGACGTCCTCGCCGAGGTAGCCCAGCAGCTGGTGCATCTGGCCCGCGTGGATGCCGCCGGACGCCACCGGCATCACCCCGGGCAGCGAGGCCCAGTCCTGATCGAAGTAGATCCCGGTCTCGGGGTTCGCCGCCACGAAGTTCTCGCGACAGGTGTCGTAGAAGCCCTTGACGCTGCCCGGGTCCCCCTCCAGCTTGCCGACGACCGTGCCGGCGTGGATGTGGTCCACCCCCAGCAGCCGGGACCACTTGGCGATCACGCGGAAGCTCACGCCGTGCGTCTTCTGCCGCGTGTACGTCGAGTGCCCCGCCCGGTGGAGATGCAGGATCACGCCGTTCTTGCGCGCCCACTTCGACATCGACGTCATCGCCGTGTAGCCGACGGTGAGGTCCATCATGATGATCACGCTGCCGAGCTCCTTGGCGAACTCGGCGCGCTCGTACATGTCCTCCATCGTGGCCGCGGTCACGTTGAGGTAGTGGCCCTTGAGCTCGCCGGTCTCGGTGATCGCCCGGTTTACCGCCTCCATCGCGAACAGGTAGCGATCGCGCCAGCGCATGAAGGGCTGCGAGTTGATGTTCTCGTCGTCCTTGGTGAAGTCGAGCCCGCCGCGCAGCGCCTCGAACACGACGCGGCCGTAGTTCTTCGCCGACAGGCCGAGCTTCGGCTTGACGGTGGCGCCCAGCAGGGGACGCCCGAACTTGTCGAGGTACTCGCGCTCCATCACGATGCCGTGGGGCGGACCCTGGAAGGTCTTCACGTAGTGCGGCGGGATCCGTAGGTCCTCGAGCCGGAGCGCGCGCAGGGCCTTGAAGCCGAAGACGTTCCCGATGATCGAGGAGGTCATGTTCGCGATCGAGCCCTCCTCGAAGAGGTCCAGGTCGTACGCGATCTTCGCGATGTACTGGCCCTCCTGTCCCGGCACCGGCTCGACCGAGTACGCCTTCGCCTGGTAGTTGCGGTGGTCGGTCAGGCGATCGGTCCAGACCACCGTCCAGGTCGCGGTGGAGGACTCGCCGGCCACCGCGGCCGCCGCCTCGACCGGCTCGACCCCGGGCTGGGGGGTGACGCGGAAGGCCGCGAGGATGTCACTGGCCTTCGGCTCGTAGTCGGGGTTGTAGTACCCCATCTCCGCGTACGGGGTGACGCCCGCGGACCAGCGACTCTTCTTCTCGGTGCCGTCTCTTGAGGTAGGGCTCATGGTGGGAGCTAATCAGGTCGATTCACAGACTTCAAGTAAAAAGTCGAGCGGGAACCTTAGTTGTATATCTATATGTAGTCCCAGGGGCTACGGGCTGGTCGGCCGGGGAGACGACCACGACCTCGGCGGTCGCCGCACTCACCTGTGGCACCACGGCGACCGTCGACTCGCGCGCGCAGAAGGCGATGTCGGCCGCCTGACCGGTGGC
>DASQXU010000440.1:0-2213 GCA_035639555.1 Thermoleophilaceae bacterium | reverse complement strand
GAGTCGCCGACTCGTGGTATGCACCAACCGGCCGGTGACCGTCCTCGCCCACCTGGTGACAAGCTTCGTCCGCGCGGTCGAGCCACCACGCTCGGACCCCACCGAGGAGGTTTCTCCGGCTCGTCCGTCGAGGTGCTAATGCACGTATCAGCGTGGTGCGCGGCGGCAGCCGCAGCCGCCGGCAGCCGACGATCAGCGCAAGGAGAGCTCAGGTGGCCAACGTCCTGTTCGTGTGCCTGCATAACGCCGGCCGCTCGCAGATCAGCCAGGCGCTCTTCGAGCGCGCCGCAGACCGCCACCACGCCGCCGACTCGGCCGGCACCGAGCCCGCCGAGCGCGTCCATCCGCAAGTCGCTGAGGCGATGCGCGAGCTCGGCATCGACCTCGAGGCCCGCAGGCCTAAGCGGCTCGAGCGGGAGCAGGCCGAGTGGGCGGACGTCGTCGTGACCATGGGCTGCGGCGACCAGTGCCCCTACGTCGCCGGCAAGCGCTACCTCGACTGGGATCTGCCCGACCCAAGCGGCCTGCCGCTCAACGAGGTGCGTGAGGTTCGGGACGAGATCGCCGGCAGGGTCGCGGCTCTGCTTCGCGAGCTGGACTCCTGAACTACTCCGGTCGCATTGCAAGCCCTTGACGTAACCGAGTGGTCGCTGGCCGGAGAGTCACACTTCTGGTCCAAGGCTGCGACCCGCTCTATACGGTCACACGTTCACCGGAACCCCGACTCAACGGGTGAAAGGCCGTTTCTCGCTCGGACGGGTCTTCGAGGCCGAGAGACAGTGTGCGGTGGCCGTCGGGCGAGGGAGGGCTCATCGTCCCGCCGGGGCGCGGCGGCAATGCCGCGGGTTGCTTTGAGACTGGATCGGCCCGCAGCCTCGCTCGTCGGCGCCGTGACGTTGGAGAAGCTTGCGCTGTACCTCACCGCAGGCGCGTGCACGAGCGCGTGGACCTAGCCGAAGGGCGCTCGAGATCGTCGCCTCGGGCGGTGTCCTCCTCCGGTCGCCTCCGCTCGGTGGCTGCACGCCCCCCTTGCGCTCTCCGGGCTGCGTCCGCAGCTAGAACGCTCCGGCTGATCGCGGTCCGGGCCGCTTCCGCGACCGGCGTCCGCGGCGCGCTCCCTGCGCGAGTTCGTTGGCTCGCCGTCGCATCCCGGCGCGGCCGCGGCTGCAACCGGGATGGCGAGCGGCACAGCGGCGAGTCGAGATGCCCGGCGCGGTTGGACCAACGGGCTCGTCACCTCCGGCGTGCTTGAGGTTGAGCCTCTCGCATGGCCCCGTGTTCCGAAGATACCCCGCAGGGGCACCGTTTTCAGCCTGGACCCCGGTGCGCAGTTTCGGTAAGAGTTCGTCTCCCCTGAGAGGTCGGGCCACAGCCCTGCTCGTCGCCGCGCTGGCCTTCGCCTCCTGCGGCGAGAACGACAAGAAGGATGTGGATCACACGGTACGTGAGTTCGTCAAGGCCACGAGCCAGCGGGATGCCGACAAGTACTGCGACGACCTGGTGACGCAGGCCTTTCTGGAGCAGACGACGCTGACAGCCGGACACAGGGCCCGGGACGCCTGCAAGAAGCAGCTTAGGGCCCTCAAGGGAGTCACCATCCGGCTCGTGGACATCCGAAAGACCGAGGTCCACGGCGACCGCGCGCGGGTGGTCGCCGTGCTCGAGGCCCGGGGCCAATCCCGCCCGCAGCTGCTACGGCTGCGCAAGGAGGGGGGACACTGGCGCATCGCCGGCGCCTCCGGCCACTAGCGCGGTCAAGCCCTAAAGCCCCGGATCACTGCCTTCCGCCAGTTAGTCACACCCAGCGCTGTCTGATCCCGTGGTGGGTGGGTTTGGACCGCCCCCGGGTTCGGCGGGCGCCCTCCCTAGAGTGGCGCGCCGATGCGGAACGTCAAGGCGGCTCTCGTAGGCATCCTCCTGCCCGCCATCACCGTCACAGCGGCCTCCACGACGCTCGGAGCGAGGTCAGGAGCTCGCTCAGCGGGCGCGCGCCCCCCTGTGGTGATGATCGTCTTTGACGAGTTCCCCGCCATTTCGCTGCTCGACCGAGCGGGCCGCATAGACCGGGTCCGCTACCCGAACTTCGCGGCGCTCGCCCGGGCGTCCACCTGGTTTCCATACGCCACGGCGTCCGTCGACGAGACCGGGCGGGCGATGGAGGCGCTGCTGACCGGCAGCACCCCGCCCGAGCGCCGGCGGCCGGCCACGTACAC
>DASQXU010000439.1:0-2002 GCA_035639555.1 Thermoleophilaceae bacterium | reverse complement strand
CGCCTTCACGACTGACCACATCGTCTACACGGCACCCGTGGAGTTCCCCCGGTTTCGTGGACACCTGATCTGAGTCGTCGTCTGACGGCTCGGGAAGGATGGTGTCCCCGATGCCGAGGCCGTATCCAAAGGAGTTTCGCGAGGGCGCGCTCGAGCTCGAACGGGTCCTGCAGATCGGGCCCAAGCGCCACGAACGCGCGCTGGTCACCTACCTCACCGAGCCCGAACTCGACGCGCTCATTGACGCCCCCGACCGCTCAAGCTGGACCGGCCGCCGCGACCACGCGATCATCATCCTGCTCGCCCAGACCGGGCTACGGGCCTCCGAGCTTACCGGCCTGGCCTGCGGCGACATCCACCTCGGCACCGGCGCGCACGCCACCACCACCGGCAAGGGCCGCAAGCAGCGCATCACCCCGCTCACCAAGGAGACCACCGCGATCCTGCGCGCGTGGCTGGCCGAACGCGGCGGTCAGCCCGCCGAACCCCTGTTCCCGACCAGCACCGGCAAGCCGCTGACCCGCAAAGCGCTCGCCCGCCGGATCACCAAGCACGCGGCCCACGCCGCCGAGCGCTGCCCGTCGCTGACCGCCAAGACGATCACGCCGCACGTCCTGCGCCACACCGCCGCGATGCGGCTGCTGCACGCCGGCATCGACACCACCGTCATCGCGCTCTGGCTCGGACACGAACAAGTCGAAACCACACAGATGTACCTGCACGCCGACCTCGCGCTCAAAGAACGAGCACTCGCCCGCACCAAGCCACTGGACAGCAAACCCGGCCGCTACCGCCCGCCCGACGCACTCCTCCGATTCCTAGACGGGCTGTGACCGGTCGCCGCCCACCTTCGGGCGCGGGAGCGACGGATTGCGCTTCTGGCGAATAGGAGGGCGCCCGCGATATCACGACACGGCTCCGCTTTTGTTTCCACACGCGAGTGCGGATGGCGCGGATCTGAGTCTGCCCTCCAGACAGAAAGCGGTCACGACGAGACCGCCGCGTGGCGACAAAGGGGGAGTGCCGCTTCGTCCCGCGCGAGCCGTGCGCGTTTCCACTGAACGAGGGTGTCAGTAGCAAGGGCTGTGCTCCTGAGATCGGCTACCGTCGTCCGATGCACGTTGACTTCGAGCACCCAAGTTGGGACGCGGACAAATACCCTGGTCGTCACATCGCTCCCGTGGGTGCTCAGGCCGGCGCCCGCGAGCTCGGCGCGAGTGTCTACGAGCTCGATCCGGGCGCCGTTGGCTCGCCGTTCCACGCCCACCACGCCAACGAGGAGCTACTGCTCGTCCTCGCCGGGACGCTCTCGCTGCGTGCTCCGGACGGGACGCAGCTGCTGTCGGCCGGGGCGGTGGTCGCGTTCCCCCGGGGCCGAGCTGGCGCCCATAGCCTGGTCAACCACTCCGACGCGCCCGTGCGCTACCTCGTCGTATCGACAACCAACCGTCCCGACGTCGTCGAGTACCTCGACACAGACGCGACGCTCGTTGTCCTCGCCGAGCAGCGCATGGCCTATCCACACGGCGCCGATACGGACCAGAAGCCCGTCATCGACGAAGCGATGCTGACGGCGGCCGACCGAGACGCCTGACGTGCCCACCGCCGGTCTCGGCCTGAGTTGGGGCGGCGCCCTGCTTTCGCTCGTGCCCTGAGCATTCATACCGGAGCGGCCCAAGCCGCGGATTGCGCGGCAAGCGCGCATCGCGAGTTCGGCTCTGCTTATGCGCTCCTCGCCGCGCGAAGCGAACCACCGGCGCGGCGCATCTCAGCCCAAGGGCACATAAGCCGGGAGTTCCCATGATCGCCCTCGCTAACCAGGATCTCGTCGTGGATGTAGGACAGCGTGCGGCCGAGAAGGTCGCGGTCCCGATCGCCAGGATCAGCCCGGGGATGACCGCGCGCACGATCTTGCCGGTGGGCGTGTCCCCCATCAGCTTGTGGGCGGCGCCGCCGACGAGCCCGGCGAGCGCCGCGGCGATCACGAAGATGATCGCGGCGA
>DASQXU010000438.1:0-5883 GCA_035639555.1 Thermoleophilaceae bacterium | reverse complement strand
GGGCAAGGACGGCGTTCTCTTCGACCTGTGGAAGCTCCGCACGATGGTGCCCGGCGCGGAGGCGATGGGCGCCGGCATCTACGTGCTCGAGGGCGACCCGCGCATCACCCGGGTGGGGCGTGCGCTGCGGCGGCTCTCGCTCGACGAGCTCCCCAACCTGATCAACGTGGTCAACGGCGACATGGCCCTCGTCGGGCCGCGTCCGACGATCCAGGAGCAGGTCGACCGCTACACGGACCGGCAGCGGCGGCGGCTCGAGGTCAAGCCCGGAGTCACCGGCTGGGCGCAGGTGAACGGGCGCACGGCGCTCCCCTGGCCCGAGCGCATCGAGCTCGACATCTGGTACGTGGAGAACCGCTCGCTCGCGCTCGATCTGCGCATCCTCGCTCGAACCGTCTGGCTGCTCGTGAGCGGCCACGGCCTCTACAGCCGGGACCCCTACCAGGGGTTCGGCGGCGACCGGTAGGCCGCGGCTCCCTATCCGACCGCGAGCAGGTAGCGGGGCGAGCGCGAGCGGACGGTGGCCGCGTCCTGAGCTGCCGAGAGGGAGTAGCGGTACAGCGCGCGCCGGCCCGGCGTGAACCCGGTCGCAAAGCGTCCGCGGCGAGCCCGGACGACCTTTCGCAGGACCGTCTGGAACCGCGTGCCGGAGCGCCGCTGGACGAGGAGCAGGAGCCGGCGCTTGGCCGGCGCGATCGCGCCGCGGAGGGTCACCGGGCGGCCGTGGGTCGCGGCCGCCGGCGGGTCCGTGACCCCGATGCGGGCCCGCACGAGCAGCCTGCGCGTGCCCGACGTGGCGCCGGCGAGGCTCGAGTTGCCGTCGAAGCGAGCACGGACGACCCGGTTGCGGCTCACCTTCACCGAGATCGAGTAGGCGCCGTCGGCGGCGGTCGTCCCGACCCCGACGCGGCGCCACCTGCGCCCGCGGTGACTCTGCGCCTGGACCCGGGCGAACGCAACCGGCGCGCCGCTCGCCGACCGGAGCGAACCGAAGATGCGCACCGTCCGTCCGTAGCTTGCGACCTTCGGCGAGAGGTGGAGGCTGAGCGTGGGAGTGGCGCCGCCCGGGCCGAGGTTCCCGACCATCCGCCGCAGCTGTGGGAGCTGCGCGTAGAGGGCGTCGCCGGGGCACTCGGTGGCGTCGACGTCGCGGTGCCCGGAGATGCGGTTGACCCGCACGTGCGCGCCAGCCGGGTGGTTGTTGTCGCTGCCGCCCGCGGAGATCAGCGTCGTATGGCCGTAGGTCTGCACCCCCGAGATCGGCAGCTTCCAGCGCAGAAGGCGCGCGGTGGATTGCAGCGCCGCCTGAGTCTGGCCCACGCTGATGAAGGTCCCGATCTGGGCGATGCCGGTGGACTGCGCGTTGTAGCCCTGCGCCTGGGCGCCGACGACCGGCCGATCGACTCCGCCGGCACGTCCCTCGTAGATCGTGCCGTACTTGTCGACCAGGAAGTTGTAGCCGATGTCGTCCCAGCCATTCGAGTTCCGGTGGAAGAGGCAGATGCCGAGGACGACGCCCGGGGCCTGCGCCCGCGAGTAGTCGTTGGCGTTCACGGTGTGGTGGATGAACGCGGCCTTGACCACGCCGTAACTCGCCGGGCGCCGGGGTCGGCAGTCGGCGGCGCCCCATCCGCTGCGCGGCACGATGTGTGGCCGCTCGCCCTGGGCGTCGGCGCTCGGCCCGGAGAAGAGCGACGCCACCGAGCTCACCGCCGAGTTCGCGGCCCGGCGTATCGCGCTGCGTACCCGGTCGGCGGCCGTCGCCGTGCCGTCGACGTTGACGAAGTGCAGGTGCACGCCGGGCACGCGCCGGCTCAGGCGGTACTGGACGCGGTCGGCCTCGCCCACCCACACCGGCGCCGAGTAGCCCTGCGGCATCGGCTCGCCGCGCCCGGGGTCGGGTGCGTCCTCGGTGTCGCCCGGCACGGGCACCCAGCGCGTCCAGCGGCCGTTCGGAGAGTGCGCCCGCAGCTCGATACGAGGCTCGGTCGGGCCTCGCCAGCGCAGCCCCACCATCTGGAAGCGCTTGGGCGCCGACAGCACCGCGGCCCGCGGCGCCGCGGCGGGCGCCAGCTCGAACTCCACCGGCTTCGGGTGCCAGCGGGCGGTCGAGACGCCCGGGGCGGCGACCCCGGCCAGCGCGGCGGCCACGGCGATGCCGAGCGCTGAGGCGACGCGCTTCACCTCGCTTGCAACACACACGCGCGGCCGCTGTTGCGGCGCGGACGGCGACTGCTGGCGCCGCCGGCCTGGAGCTGCCCAGTGCTCAGGCGGGGCGGGCCGAAGCGGCGGCGGGGCCCTCCGGGCGGCCGGCCCCGGCGCGGATCTCCCAGCACGCGGAGACGAAGCTCGAGATCTCGTGGGTCAGGCGCTCGGGCCTGATCCGGAGCTCGAGGATCGAGCTCGCCTCGACGAGGCGGGCGTTCGGCAGCTCGCCAACGAGCATGTCGGAGTCGGAGAAGGGGTGCACCGGGTCGCGCGGGTGACCGATCACGAGCGCCGGCGCCTCGAGCCGCCGGCGCTCGGTTCGGGGTGGGGCCACCCGGCCGAAGAGCAGCCCCTGGACCACGGAGGCCGAGGGCTTCGGATCCTGGCTCAGCCAGTCGAGGAGCATGTCGGCGAGCTGCGAGCTCCCCCGCGGAACCCGCCGGGCGCCGGAGGCCAGCGCCCGGAAGCCGCGCGCCCCGAACGTGAGGGCAACGAGGAGCGGTGTGAAGGCCAGGGCGCAGGCGAGCAGCGCGTTGTCGAGGACCGGCATCTCTATGAGCATCCCGCGCACCCGCTGTGGGGCGAGCACGGCGGCCTCGAGGGTGGCGTTGGCGCCAAGCGAGGTGCCACCAACGACCGCCTGGTCGATCTCCAGGAGCTCGAGCAGCCCGATCGCCTGCGCGCCGAAGGCCGGCATCGAGTAGTTCCACATCTCCTCCGGGCGGTCAGAGTCGCCGTGGCCCAGGAGGTCGAGGCACAGCACGCGGTGGCCGCGGCGCGCCAGCGTTTCGGCCAGCGGGCGGTGCATGCGACGGGTGAAGAGGAGGCCGGGGAGGAGCAGCACCGGGCGCTCGTCCGGACCTCGAGCGGGCCGGTAGTCGTCGAACACGAGCCGGTGCCCCTCCCAGAGGAAGTCGCGGGTGAGTGGGGCGATCGGAGCCACGCCAGCGTCGCACCCTACCCCGTGCCCCGGCGGTCGCGCCGGCCACGGAGGCGGCCCCGAGCTCGCTGAGATCCCGCCGGTGATGCCGCTCGGGAGCTCGCGGGTCAACCGCAGCGCACTAGTGGCAGACTTATTCGGCCCACTTCTCCCTGAATGCGCCCCGACGCAGACCAGCCTAGGCTGCGGGGCTCGGCGACCATGGTCGGCAAGCTGCTAATCCTCGGGGTCACCCTGAGCCTGGACAACTTCCGGATCGCCCTTGCGCTCGGGGCGCTCCGGCTCAGGCCTCGTCGTGCCCTGCAGGTCTCCTTGGTGTTCGGGTTCTGGGATGGCGCGGCACCGCTCGTGGGGATACTGGTGGGGGGTTACCTGGCCAAGACGATCGGCTCGACAGCGGACTACGTCGGGGCGATCGCCCTCGGTGCGTACGGTCTGTACCTGCTCTTTGAGGCGTGGCGAACGGAGGCGCCGGAGGAGCTCGACCAGCGATGGGCGCTGTTTGGCCTTCCTCTGCCGCTGAGCTTGGACAACGTCGTCGCCGGCACGAGCCTCGGCTTGCTCGGGTTCTCCCCCTGGCTCGCGCCCCCGGTCTTCGGCGCGATTACGGCCGTTATGTCGTTCGTCGGGTTGCAGCTGGGGCGAGTAGCCGCCCAATTCATTCGCATCCGCTCTGATGTCCTGGCCGGCGTGGCGCTCGTCGCCATGGCCATCGTGCTCGGGCTGGGGCTGGACTAAGGGCGGGAGGTCAAGCGCGTGCTCCTGGTGATGGAGCGCCGCGCGCCGCCGGAGGCGCTTCGGTTCCCGCCGCTGGTTGGCTCCAGGCGCCGCGGCAATCGTTCGCTAAGGTAGGCCCACTTGCACCACGATTGGGAGGCGCTTCATGACGTTGATCAAGCCCGAGTTTGAGCTCGTAGGCCACGATTCCGAGGTCAGCTCCACTCCGAGGGACGGCCGTCCTGCGTGGATCAAGCCCGAGTTTGAGTTCGTCGACCTCTGTTGCGAGGTCACGCTCTACCTGTACCACCAGTAGGGCGGCAGTCCGGACGTGGCCTCCGGGGCCTGCCCGGAGCTACGTCCCTTTCTCCTGAGACGTGCGCGTTCGTGTCCTCGGCTCGGCCGCCGGCGGTGGGTTTCCGCAGTGGAACTGCCATTGCGGCACGTGCGAGGCCGCCCGGGCCGGTGTACGGGCCCGACCGCGCACGCAGTCGTCGCTGGCGATCCGTGGCGGCGCGGGACCGTGGTTTCTCGTAAACGCGTCCCCGGACGCGCGCCAGCAGCTCGAGGCGCTCACCCCCGGCCAAGTCGACGGCGTCCGCGCGCCGCCGATAGCGGGAGTGCTCCTGACCGACGCGGAGATCGACCACACCGGGGGGCTCCTGCTCCTGCGCGAGTCGCAGGCGCCGGTGCGCGTATTCGGCGATGAAGGCGTCGAGCGCGCACTGAGGCGCGGGTTTCCCGTGTTGGCGATTCTCGAGCGCTATTGCGGGGCCGAGTGGCAGACGCTGGAACCGGAGCGGGCGAGGCCGCTCGAAGGGTCGAGCCTCGCAGTCGAGCGCTTCGCGGTGGGCGGCGACGCGCCGCGCTACCTGAGCGGGTCGGATGGAGAGCTCCAGGCGAGCGGGTTCGTGTTCCGCGACCACGCGGGTGGCGGCGTTGTCACCTACGTGCCCGGGCTTGCCCGCTTGGACGACGGCGCGCTCAGCCGGTTCGCGGCAAGCGACTTGCTGCTCGTCGACGGCACCTTCTGGCGCGACGACGAGCTCACCCGGCTAGGCATCTCGGCGCGGAGCGCGCGCGACATGGGACACCTGCCGCTATCGGGCCCCGGCGGGACGCTCGAGGTGCTTGAGGGGCTTCGGCGCCCGCGCAAGGTGCTCGTCCACATCAACAACACGAACCCGATCCTCCTCGAGGACTCGCCCGAGCGGGAGGCGGTCCTCCGCGCGGGGGTCGAAGTTGCGTACGATGGCCTGGAGATCTCGCTGTGACCGAGACTCTCACGAGACCGACGGACGAGCGCCGGGCGTGGCCGCCCGAGGAGTTCATCGCCCGCCTGCGCGCGCAGGGGACGCGTTACCACAACCTGCACCCGTTCCACAGGCGAATGGACGCCGGAGAGCTCTCCCGCGAGGAGCTCCGGCGCTGGGTCGCCAACCGCTTCTACTACCAGAAGTGCATCCCGTTGAAGGACGCGGCGATCCTGGCGAACTGCCCCGAGGTCGAGGTCCGGCGCGTGTGGATCCGTCGCATCATCGACCACGACGGCACGAGCGAGGGAACGGGCGGCATCGAGTCGTGGCTGCGGCTCGGCGAGGCCCTCGGCGTCTCGCGAGGAGAGCTGCTGTCGGAGCGGCACGTTCTGCCCGGGGTCCGCTACGCGGTTGACGCCTACGTGAACTTCGCCCGCCAGAAGCCGTGGATCGAGGCGGTCGCGTCATCGCTCACCGAGCTCTTCGGGCCGGCCGCGATCCGCGCGCGGCTCGAGGCACTCGAGCGTCACTACCGGTGGATCGAGCCCGCGGGGCTCGAGTACTTCCGTACCCGGCTGGTCCAGGCGCCACGTGACGCTCAGTATGCGCTCGACCTCGCCGTGGAGCGCTGCCGAACCCGCGACCAGCAGGAGGCCGCCGTCGCGGCGCTGCGGTTCAAGACCGAGGTGCTATGGGCGCAGCTCGAGGCCATCGAGCGCGGCGACACGCAGCCGCGGGGGCCGGACGCGTGACTCGGCCCCG
>DASQXU010000437.1:0-5342 GCA_035639555.1 Thermoleophilaceae bacterium | reverse complement strand
CCGAATCGGCGGAAGGCCGCCGCGCCGAGTGGGAGCGGGTCTTCGATCGTCGGCGCATCGAGAGCCTCAAGAAGCTGCTCGACGACCTCCAGTCCCGCCTCGACCGCAGCGGGGTGACCGTGGTCTCCGAGCACCTCGACCAGTGGGCCGACTCCGTCCCCGCTCGGGTGGCCGGAGACCAAGCGCTTCCCGGCCTGGAGCAGGTGCGCCAGGGGCTGCGGCGGCAGACGATCATCTGGCGTCAGCTGCTCGCCGGCGAGAAGGAGCCCGAGGCCTACCTCGACCGCCAGCAGCGGGCACAGCTCAGAGACGAGTTGCGCGCCCTGGCGCTCAGGAGCTACCGCCGCTTCTTGCCCGCCCTCGTGGTCGGGGTCGGTGCGATCGCGCTGGTCGCGATCCACTTCGGCGCCATCTCCTCCTGGTATCGGGACCACGTCGCCGCGACCGGCGCCGCGACGCTCCTGTTCGGGCTTGCCGGGGCGCTCGGCATCACCCGCGCGTCGGTTGGCCTGGCCCTTCGCAGCCGACTCCACCAGTGGTCCGAGCTCCTCTGGAACCGGGCGCTGGCCAAGAAGGTCACCGACGTGACCCTGACGCTGGATGAGGTCTTTCCCGAGGAGGACCAGCACCGGCTGGCGGAGCTGGTCGCCTCCGTGCGGGTCGGCGTGAGGTCGGCGGCGATCGGCGAACCAGCAGCCAGGCAGCCGGCCTAGGCATAGGCGCCATGCGCCCCCGAGCCGTCCCCCGTTCCCCCGCCTCCCTGCCTGAGACAATCGCCGAGCCGATGGAGCGAGCCCTGCAGACCAGGCCCACGAGCTTCCGGGAGCGGATCGAGCGCCTCGAGAGCGGGCAGCTCTCGCCGCTCGCCGCCCGCTCCTACCCGGCGCGGCGCGCGCGGTTCGAGGAGGACTCGGAGCACCGGACGCCGTTCCAGCGCGACCGCGACCGCATAGTCCACTCGAAGGCGTTTCGTCGCCTCAAGCACAAGACCCAGGTCTTCATCGCGCCCGAGGGCGACCACTACCGCACCCGGCTCACGCACACGCTCGAGACGTGCGGGATCGCCCGCAACGTCGCGCGGGCGCTCGCGCTCAACGAGGACCTGACCGAGGCCATCGGGCTCGGCCACGACCTCGGGCACCCGCCCTTCGGTCACATCGGCGAGGCGGTGCTCGACGAGTGCGCGCTCGAGCGCTACGGCCGGCGCTTCCGGCACAACGAGCACTCGCTCCGGGTGGTCGAGCGCCTCGAGCGAGACGGCGCCGGCCTCAACCTGACCGAGCAGGTCCGGGACGGCATCCTGCGCCACACCGGGCCGCAGGAGCCCACCACCCTCGAGGGTCGGATCGTCCGCGTGGTCGACCGGATCGCCTACATAAACCACGACATCGACGACGCCCTGCGGGCTGGAGTGCTCGACCGCTCCGAGCTCCCGGTGGAGGAGATCAGGCTGCTCGGGACGAGCGGCTCCGAGCGGATCGAGACGCTCGTGCGCGACCTGGTCGAGCGCTCCAACGCCGCGGGCGACATCGCCCAGGGGGAGGAGGTCGGGCTGGCCATGGACCGCCTCCGCACCTTCATGTTCGAGCGGGTGTATCTCGGGCGCGCCGCCCAGCGGGAGAAGCCGCGCATCGAGCGCATGCTGCGGGCGCTGTTCGCCCACTACGCCGAGCACCCGCCGCCCGCCGCGGTGGATGGCGCGTCAGACGATCAGCGTGTGATCGACTACCTGGCCGGGATGACGGATCGCTTCGCCATCCGCTCCTTCGCCGAGCTCTCGGTACCGCAGGGGTTCTAGTGGGCCTCTACACCGCAGACTCGTTGGAGCGGCTCAAGCAGGCGGTCGACATGGTCGACCTCGTGGGGGCGAAGACAGACCTGCGGCGCTCGGGCGCGCGCTGGGTGGGCCTCTGCCCCTTCCACGACGAGCGCACTCCCTCATTCTCGGTGAGCGCGGAGCGGGGTCTCTACCACTGCTTCGGCTGCGGGGCGTCGGGGGACGCGATCAGCTTCGTGCGCCAGACCGAGGCGCTCGACTTCGGGGAGGCGGTCGAGTTCCTGGGCGACCGCTATGGGGTCGAGCTAAGGCGCGAGCAGGAGGATCCACGCGCCGAGGAGCGCCGCCGCCGCCGCGAGCGGCTCTACGCGCTGCTCGAGCGCGCGGCCCGCTTCTACACCAACTACCTGTGGGAGTCGGCGGAGGCGGCGCCCGCCCGCGCCTACCTCGCGGAACGGGGCCTCCGCGAGGAGGTCCTGCGCGCGTTTCGGGTGGGCTACGCGCCGAGCGCGTGGGACCGGGTGGTCACGGGCGCGCAGCGCGACGGCTACCGGCCGGAGGAGATCGTCGCGGCTGGGCTCGGCCAGCGCGGGCGCCAGGGCGGCATCTACGACCGGTTCCGGGGCCGCATCATCTTCCCGCTGGCCGACGCCCGCGGACGGGTCCTCGGGTTCGGCGCCCGGGCGCTACGCGCGTCACAGCAGCCCAAGTACCTGAACACCTCCGAGAACGAGCTGTACCACAAGCGGCGCCAGCTCTTCGGGCTGGATCGCGCGCGTGGCGCGGCGACCCGCACCGGCCGGGTGGTGGTGGTCGAGGGGTACACGGACGTGCTCGCCCTGCACCAGGTCGGCATCCCGGAGGCGGTGGCGATCATGGGGACGGCCTTGACCCAGGAGCAACTCGCCGAGCTCCGGCGGGCGCTGGCCCGGCGGGCGGGCGGCCAGATATGCCTCGCGCTCGACGCCGACCGCGCGGGACTCGATGCCATGGACCGGTCGGCCCGGGCGGCCCGGGAGGACGGCATCGAGCTGCTCGTCGCCGAGCTCCCCCAGGGCGGCGATCCGGCCGAGGTCGCCCTCGAAGGAGGTCGGGAGGCGATCTCGAAGCTGCTTTCGAGGGCCATCACGGTGCCCGAGTTCCAGGTCGACCGTGCCCTCGCCGATGGCGATCTCGAGACGCCCACGGGGCGGGAGCGCATCCTTGAGGAGGTCCGAGGTGTTATCGGAGGCGTGGAGCCTGGTCCCTTGCGGGACCGCCTGGTCGGCAAGGTTGCGGATCGCTTGAACATCTCTGCCCACGATGTGATCGCCCGCCTCGCGAGGGGACGCGATACCCCGGCTGGGCCCATCTCCGTGACCGGCGGCCGGGCGTCGCCGACCTCGCCCGAGTTGCGGGCCGAGCGCGAGTTCCTCACCATGTGCCTCGCAAGCGGCGAGCTCGGGCGCCGCTATATGAGCCGACTGAGCGACGACCACCTCCACTTCGAGCGCGCCCGCCGCGCCCGCGACCACCTGCTCGGCCACTTCGACGACCCGCTCGGCGGGCTGCCCGACGACGATCCGACCCTGACCGCCACGGTCATGGAGATCGCGATGGCGGCTTCGGAGCGGGAGCCCGACTCCGAGCCGGTCCTGCGCATGAGCTTTCTGCCCTTCGAGCAGAGGCGGATAGACCGCGAGCTGCGCGAGGCGGCGGAGCTCGGCGACCGGCGCCGCCAGGACGACCTCGCGGCCGCCCGCCAGGAGCTCCGCCGCGAGATGGACGCCGTGATGGGGCAGACCGCGTGAGTGAAGACGAGCATCGCGTGACCGCCTTCGACGACGAGGAGGCGGCGGGACGGGCCGACATGGAGCTCGGGCCGCCCGGGCTCGGCGAGCACGAGAACGGCACTCCCTTTGACCTGTTCGACGAGGGGGGCGTGGTCACCGCCGGCATTCCGGTGCCCCCGCCCGAGCAGGGCGCCGATGACGCGGTTCGGCTCTACCTGCGCTCGATCGGGCGAGTGCCGCTCCTGACCCGCGAGGACGAGGTCCGGCTCGCCAAGCGGGTCGAGCAGAACGACATGGCGGCGAAGAACCGGCTGATCGAGGCGAACCTGCGCCTCGTGGTCTCCATCGCCAAGCGCTACACCGGGCGCGGGCTGACGCTCCTCGACCTGATCCAGGAGGGCAACCTGGGCCTGATCCGGGCGGTCGAGAAGTTCGACTGGCGCCGCGGATTCAAGTTCTCCACCTACGCGACCTGGTGGATCCGCCAGGCGATCACGCGGGCCCTGGCCGACCAGTCGCGCACGATCCGCATCCCGGTCCACATGGTCGAGCGCATGAACCGGGTCGCCCGCGCCCGCCGGAACCTGATCCAGAAGCTGAACCGCGAGCCGACCCCCGAGGAGGTGGCGGACGCAGTCGAGATGGCGCCGAACAAGGTCGAGGACATCCTCAAGCTCGGCCAGGAGCCGGTATCGCTCGAGGCGCCGGTCGGCTCGGACGAGGGCGACGCGGCGCTCGGCGACTTCATCGAGGACGCGGCGATCGACCGCCCGCTCGAGATCGTGGCCAACCGGATCCGCGACGCCGACCTCCAGGACGTCCTCCAGAGCCTGCCGTGGCGCGAGCGGCGGGTGATCGAGCTGCGCTATGGGCTGGTGCCGGAGGGGCCGATGACCCTGGAGGACATCGGCCGCGAGGTGGGTGTCACCCGCGAGCGCGTGCGCCAGATCGAGTCGAAGACGCTCGCCATGTTGAAGAGCTCGGGCGAGGCCGACCGGCTAGAGGGGACGGCCGGGGAAGAGGGCTGACGGGGGTGCCGGCGCGACGGCCTCCACGGTCGCGCAGCCGCACTACCATCAGCCAGGGCAGCCCGGTAATCATGCCGGGTAGCTCCCACGATCCGGGGTAGCTCAACCGGCAGAGCAAACGGCTGTTAACCGTTAGGTTGTGGGTTCGAGTCCCACCCCCGGAGCTTTAGGCTGAGCGCGCCCGACCTGGGGGCGTCGAAACGCTCGCAGTCGCTGCCGATTCGTTGGCGCGCTAGCGGTGCATATTCCCGCTAATGCGCCAAGCGCTCGGACATGGTCCTCATCTCCGAGCGAGCTCCTCCAGCGCCTCGGCGGCGATCGTCGGCCCGTGGTGGGTCGCCGCCCAGTCGGCCAGCTCGCGGGCGCGACGCGCGTAGCGCTCGTCGGCCAGGACGCGGCGAACCGCGAGTCGGATGCCGAGCGGCGTGACGAGCCTGCCCGGGAGCGACACGCCCGCCCCGGCCCACGCGGCGCGGGCCGCGTTCTCGGCCATGTCGCCGCCCGCGGGGCAGCCGACCACTGGCAACCCGCTGGCCAGCGCGCGAGCGAGCGTCCCATGGCCGGCGTGGCAGACGACCACGGCGCAGCGGGGCATGGTCCTGGTGTAGGAGACCCAGTCGACGGTCCTCGCGTTCGGTGGCGTCCGGAGCGGCTCGGGTGGCGGCCGGCGATTGGTGGTCGCCAGCACGCGCACCGGCTCGCGGGCCAGGCCCCGAAGCGCCGCGCGCATCATCCGCTGCCCCGGGTCCTGGGAGGTGCTCGGCG
>DASQXU010000436.1:0-10760 GCA_035639555.1 Thermoleophilaceae bacterium | reverse complement strand
CGCCTTCACGGCCGGGATCCCCTGCACGCCGAACGCCATGGCGAGCCGCTGGTTTCGGTCCACGTCGACCTTGGCGAGCTCGACCTGTCCCGCGCGGCTGCGCGCGGCGGCCTCGAGGGCCGGCCCGAGCGCCTTGCACGGGCCGCACCACTCGGCCCAGAAGTCCACGACCACGGGGAGCTCGCTGGAGCGCGCCAGCACCCGGTGCTCGAAACCGGCCTCGTCCACGTCGAAGACGCTCATCTCCGTCGAGGCTACTAACCCTGGCCGATCGCGCTCAGATCGGGCCGACCAGGGCGTGCTCGCCGTCGGTAGGCCGCAAGCGCAGATCGCCCCTGGCGGAGGGTGCATCACCCGGCCCGCGTTCGCCTTGGAGCCGCGCGTGCTTGGTTGCTCACGACATTCGTGTAGAACCTGCTCGCGTCCGCGATCGCGCCACGTGGGCCGGGTTTTGCACGCTTGGCGCGGGCCAGGCGGCTCCGCCGACCGAACTGGTTTCTGGTGGCTGGTTCCTAGTTGCTGGGCCCGTAGCCATTGCCGCCAGCAACCAGATGCGAGCAACCGGCAACCCGCGCAGCGAAGCCGCGCGAAGCCGGCCGCGTACGATGGCCGGCCGTGCCCCTCTCCCCCGTCGTCCAGCCGTACGACCAGCTCATCCTTGACCTGGACGGAGTCGTCTGGATCGGTCCGGACGCGGTGCCCGGGGCGGTGGCCGCGATCGACGCCCTGCGCGCGGGCGGAAAGCGGGTGGCGTTCGCCACCAACGATCCACGCCGGCCCGAGGAGGACTACGTGGCGCGGCTGTGGCGGATCGGCGTGCGGGCGTCACTGGCCGACGTGGTGACCGTCGGCGGCGCGACCCAGCACCTGCTGGCCGAGACCAGGTCGGGCCGCACGGCGTTCGTGATCGGCACCCCCTCGATGCACCGCCACGTGGCCGACGCCGGCCTGCGGGTGCTGAACGGCACCGATCTGGCCACCCGCGCCGAGGTGGTGGTGGTCGGCGGCACCGAAGACCTGACGTACGCGCACCTCCGCGACGCCTCCCTGGCGCTGCGCCGGGGCGCGGACTTCCTGGCCACCGGGCGCGACCCGACCTATCCGCAGCCGGACGGCCTGTGGCCCGGCACGGGCGCGATCGTGGCGGCGCTCGAGTACGCGACCGGCCGGGCGGCGGCGATCGTTGGGAAGCCCGAGCCGCAGCTCTTCCTGACCGCGCTCGACCGCCTCGGCGAGGGGCGCACGCTCGTGGTGGGCGACAGCCTCGACGCGGACGTGGCCGGGGCGGCGGCGGCCGCTCTGGACGCCGCACTGGTCCTGAGCGGGGGGACGAGCCGCGAGGAGCTTCCCCCCGATCCCGAGCCCCGACCGCTGGCCGTGGCCGAGAGCCTGGCCGAGCTGGTGCGCGGCTAGCACCAGATGCCGCGGCGGACCCATCACAAGCACTCCTCGCGCAAGGGATATCGCCGCCTGCTGGACGCGCTGGCCGAGCTCGACGGGGTGCACCGGGTCGCCACCGGCCGGGTGAAGCCCCGCATGGGGTCGGGGCGCCCGGTGGCCCCGATCTCGAAGCTGCGGAAGACGGCCTCCGGCCTCTCGCTCACCATCAACAGCGAGGGGGCCATCGTCGACGCCTACGTGGTGACCGACCGCCCGGACGAGGTGGCCGCGGCCATCCGCGAGCGGGGCTGGACGGCCTCGTAGTGAACGCCGAGCAGCGCGCAGGCCTCCGGGGTCACCCCTAGCCCCGCGGCCACCGCCCGCCGGAGGCCCTCCGCCGGGTCGAGCCCGCGCTGGTCGTGCAGGTGGGCGGCACAGACGGCGGCTACGAAGTCGGTGTAGAGGTTGCCGTGGATCGCCACCGCGCCTGCCCGCCGCAGCTCGCCCCGCAACAGTCGCACGAGCTCCTCGAGCGGCCCGGCCCCCTCGGAGGTGCGCGAAACCGGGACGTGGTGCCAGTCGAGCCCGGCCCGCTCGTAGTGGCCGAGGTTGTGGCGGGTGGGCATGGTCGAGACGACGAGCCGGACGCCGCGCGCCTGGAGGTACGCGATCTCGGCGGCCCGGCGCGCCGGCCGGTGCGTCCGTCCTCCTCCCCCCGGACGCTCGAGGGCGCACAGCTTGCGCGGGCGCGCCCACCAGATCCGCCTGGGCTCGGCGATCGGATCCCCCATGCCCGGATAAGCCGCCGGCGGGGGGATTCGCCCCCTCGGCCGGCATTAGACTGTCGGCCGTGGAGCCGGGCGAGCCATGTGCAGGGTCTTCGGCTGCGTAGCCGCCGAGCCGGTCTCGGTCGCGCACGAGCTGCTCGACGCCGAGAACCCGATCATCCGCCAGTCCGAGGAGCACGACTCGGGCTGGGGCATGGCTGTGTACGAGCGCCCGGACGGGGCCGAGCCGGACGTCGTGCGGTTCCCGGAGGCCGCGTACTCGGACGGCGACTTCCGGGGCGCCACCCGCATGCGCGGGCGCATCTTCAACGTGCACGTGCGCCGGGCGACCATGGGGGGTCTGAGCCTCGTGAACACCCACCCGTTCTGCCTCGGCAGCTGGTCGTTCGGCCACAACGGCACGGTGCTTCACTGGCCGCGCCTGCTCGAGCGGGGGGTGCGTAGCCCCACCGGCCAGACCGACTCGGAGGTCCTCTTCAACTTCATCGCGCGCGACGTGGACCCCGCCGACGTGGTCGGCTCGCTCAGGCGATCGCTCACCGCCGTGATCGAGCGCTCGCCGTTCTCCGGGCTCAACTTCCTGCTCTCCGACGGCGAGCGGCTCTACGCCTACCGGCTGGGGCTCTTCGAGCTCCACTGGCTGGCGCGCCCCGGCCAGCTCCTCGTCTCCTCCGAGCGGGTGACCGACGAGCCCTGGCACGACGTCCGCCAGGACGTCGTGCTGGTCCTCGACCCCGACGACCTCGAGGAGCCCCACGCGGAGCGTCTGCTCGGAGACGAGGTCGTGGCCGCGGCCGACATCCGCAGGTTCAAGGAGGGCCACGGGCTGCGCGGGGCCGAGCGTGGCGCCTTCGCGGCCGAGCGCGCGGCTCGGCTCGCGGCCTCCCACGGCGAGTGACGCGGCGCTTCGCGGTCCTGGTCAACCCGGTGGCCGCGGGCGGTAGGGCCCTGCGGGCCCTTCCCGCGGTCAGCGCCGAGCTCGACCGGCTCGGCGCCGCGTACCGCACGGTCGAGACCCGCAGCCTCGACCACGCGCGGGAGGAGGCCGAGGCCGCCGCGCGCGCGGGCGAGACGGTCGCCGCCCTCGGGGGCGACGGGCTCGTGCGGCCGGTCGCGGCCGCCCTGCGCGACACCGAGGCCGCCCTCGCCCTGCTTCCGGGCGGGCGGGGCAACGACTTCGCGCGGGTGCTCGAGGTCCCGTCTGACCCGGCCGCCGCGGCCCGGGTCGCCGTGGAGGGCGAGGAGCGCCTGGTGGACGTCGGGGAGGTCGACGGCGAGCCCTACGTCGGCATCGCTAGCCTCGGCTTCGACTCGGAGGCGAACCGGTTCGCGAATGGCGCCCGGCTCGTCCCGGGCAACCTCGTCTACGTCTACGCCGCCCTGCGCGCCCTCGTCTCCTGGCGTCCCGCCGCCTTCACCGTGGTGGTCGACGGAGAGCGCCACGAGTTCGTCGGGTTCGCGGTCGCGGTAGCCAACTCCGGGGCCTACGGCGGCGGCATGTATCTCGTCCCCCACGCGGAGCTCGACGACGGGCAGCTCGACGTCATGCTCACCAGCCGGGCGAGCAAGCTCCGCTTCCTGCGGGATTTCCCGAAGGTCTTCCGCGGCGCGCACGTGGGCTCGTCGCACGTGCGCTTCCTCCGGGGCCGGGTCGTCGAGGTTCGCTCCGAGCGCCCGTTCACCGTCTACGCCGACGGCGATCCGATCGGCGCGACCCCGGTCGTCGTCCAGGTCCGGCGCCGCTGCCTGCGGGTGGTGGTGCCGCGGAGGCGGTGATGTACCGGGTCGGGCGGGCGCTCGCCCTGCTGCTTCGCTTCGCGAGCCGTCGCCTCGGGCGAACCGGCGGCACCACGGCGCCGGGGCGGCTGCTGCTCCAGCTCGCGCCCGGCTCGCTCGAGCGGATGGCCCGGCGCCTCGACCGGGGCGCCGTGCTGGTCTCCGCCACCAACGGGAAGACGACCACCGCGGCCATGCTCGCGGCGATCCTCGAGCGCAGCGGGCATCGCGTCGTACACAATCGCGCCGGCTCCAACATGGGCTGGGGCGTGGCCACCGCCCTGCTCGACGCCGGTCGCGAACCCGGCCAGATCGGGCTCTTCGAGGTGGACGAGGCCTGGCTGCCGCGCGTGGCCGAGGCCGTCCGCCCCAGGCTCTACCTGCTGGCCAACCTGTTCCGTGACCAGCTCGACCGCTACGGCGAGCTCGAGTCGCTCGCCGACCGCTGGGCCGACCTGGTGGCCGCCGAGGCTGGGAGGGCCCGCTTTGTCTTGAACGCGGACGACCCGCTCGTCGCCGACCTGGGGCGTGGGCGCGAGGGCGCCGTCTACTTCGGTGTCGAGGACGACTCGCAGGCGCTTCCCGAGCTCCAGCACGCCGCCGACTCGAAGCACTGTCGAAACTGCGGCGCGCCCTACGAATACCGGGCGGTCTACCTGGGCCACATGGGACGCTACCGCTGCCCCCGCTGCGGCCGCGAGCGCCCCGACCCGCAGGTCAAGGCCCGGCGCGTCTCGCTGCTCGGCATGTCGGGCGCGCGCCTCGAGCTCGAGACCCCGGTCGGCGACCTCGAGCTCGAGCTCCCCCTCCCCGGCCTCTACAACGTCTACAACGCGCTGGCGGCCGCCACCGCGGGAATCGAGCTCGGCGCCACGCTCGACGAGGTCGGCGGTGCGCTCCACGGCTTCGGCGGCGCCTTCGGCCGGGTCGAGACGATCCCGGTCGACGGGCGGCAGGTCTCGATCCTGCTCGTGAAGAATCCGGCGGGCGCCAACGAGGTGCTGCGGACGCTGACCCTCGAGGGGCGGGCGCTCGACCTCTGGATCGCCTTGAACGACCGGATCGCCGACGGACGCGACATCTCCTGGATCTGGGACGCCGACTTCGAGCTTCTGGCCGATCGGGCCCGCCGGATCACCTGCTCGGGCACCCGGGCCGAGGAGCTGGCGCTGCGGCTGAAGTACGCCGGGGTGCACGCCGAGCTTGCGGTCGACCGGGACCTCGGCCGCTCGCTCGACGCCGCGGTCGCCGCCGGCGACGGCGGGCCGCTCTACGCCCTCCCGACGTACACGGCCCTGCTCGAGCTGCGCGACCTGCTCGCCCGGCGGGGGCTGGCTCGCAGGTGGTCCGAGTGAACGCCCGGACCCCGGTCGGCCGGCTCGCCGACGCGGCGACCTGGCATGACGTCGAGTGCGCGGCATATGCGGCCGACCTGCCGCTCTGGCGCGAGCTCGCGGAGGCGGCACGGGGGGCCGTGCTCGAGCTCGGCTGCGGTACCGGCCGGGTCGCGCTCGACCTGGCCGGGCGCGGGCACGAGGTGGTCGGTCTCGACGCCGACCCCGCGCTGGTGCGCGTGCTCGCCTCACGGGCCCGCGGGCGCGGCCTCCCGGTGGAGGCGGTGGTCGCCGACGCCCGCTCGTTCGCGCTCGAGCGCCGCTTTGCGCTCGTCGTGGCGCCGATGCAGGTGGTCCAGCTGCTGGGCGGAGCCGACGGCCGGCGTGCGATGCTCCGGAGCGCCCGCCGGCACCTCGAGCCCGGGGGGCTCCTGGCCGTCGCGCTCGCCGACCCCTTCGACGCGGTGCCCGCCGAGGAGGCGCTCCCGCCCCTCCCCGACGTGCGCGAGGAAGGTGGGTGGGTGCTCTCGAGCACTCCGGTGGCGGTGCGCCCGGTCGAGGGGGCGGTGGAGATCGATCGGCTCCGCCAGACCGTCGCCCCGCGCGGTGAGATCTCGGAGACCCTCGTGACCATCGCGCTCGACAGCGTCGATCCGGCGACGCTCGAGTCCGAGGCCGGCGCCGAGGGGTTCTCCGCCCGCGCCCTGCGGCGGGTCCCCCCCACCCCGGACCACGTGGGGAGCGCGATCGTCGTGCTGGAGCCCCGCTGATGGCGACGCTGCGCCTCTGCGCCCTCTATCCCGAGCTGATGAACATCTACGCCGACCGAGGCAACATCGCGGTGCTGCGGGCCCGGTGCGAATGGCGAGGGATCGGCTTCGAGCTCCGCTCGGCGAGCATCGGGGACTCGCTCGACCCGAGGGCCCACGACCTCTTCTACATGGGCGGGGGCCAGGACCGCGACCAGGTCGCGGTCGCCCGCGACATGGCCGAGACCAAGCGCGAGGCCCTTCACCGCGCGGCGGCCCACGGCGCCGTCGTGCTGGCGGTCTGCGGCGGCTACCAGCTCCTCGGGCGCAGCTACCAGCTCGGCGACGAGGAGCTGCCCGGGGTGGGCCTGGTCGACCTCTGGACGGTCCGCGAGCCGGGCCCCCGCCTGATCGGCAACTGCGCGATCGAGAGCGACCTCGGGACCGGGCCGCGGGTAATCGCGGGCTTCGAGAACCACGGGGGGCGCACCTACCTAGGCCCGGAGGAGCGCGCGCTCGGGCGGGTGCTCCGGGGCTTTGGCAACAACGGCAAGGACGGCACCGAGGGCGTTCGCCGCGGCAACGTGATCGGCACCTACCTGCACGGCCCGCTGCTCCCGAAGAACGTCTGGCTCGCCGACCGCTTGGTCGAGCTCGCCCTCGGGATCGAGCTCGAGCCGCTCGACGACGTCCTCGAGGATGCGGCGCACGCCTCGGCCCGCCGCGCGGCGGGGGTTTAAGGGCTCCGTCGTGGCCGCCGCGCGGACGGCGTTCGTCACCGGCGGGTCGGGGTTCCTCGGGAGTGCGCTGGTCCGGCGGCTGCGTCGGGAGGGGTGGGCGGTGCGGGCCCTAGCCCGCTCCGCCGAGGCGGCGACGCGGGTCGACCGGGTCGGCGCCGAGCCAGTCCGGGGCGACCTCGACGATCCGAGCGCCCTCCGCGCGGGGGCCTCGGGCTGCGAGCTCGCCTTCCATGCCGCGGCCACCGTCTCCGACTGGGCCCCGCGGGAGGACTACGTGCGGGTCAACGTCGAGGGCACGCGCAAGGTGATCGAGGCCTGCCGGGCGGCCGGGGTCCGGCGGCTCGTCCAGGTTGGGACCGAGGCGGCGCTCATGGCCGGGGAGCCCCTTCGCATGGTCGACGAGCGCGCTCCGCTGCGCCCCGACTCGAAGTGCGGGTACTGGGCTTCGAAGGCCATGGCGGAGCGCCTCGTGCGCGACGCGAACGGCGGCGCCCTCGAGACGGTGGTCGTTCGCCCCCGGCTCGTCTGGGGTCCCGGCGACACGACGGTGCTCCCCGCCCTCGTCGAGGCGGTCGAGCGCGGGCGCTTCGCGTGGCTCGGCGGCGGCCGCCACCGGACCTCGACCACCTACGTCGACAACGCGGTCGAGGGGCTGGTGCTGGGCGCCGAGCGGGGGCGCCCGGGAGAGGCCTACTCCGTGACCGACGGCGAGCCGGTTGTCTTCCGCGAGTTCGTGACCGACCTGCTCGGGACCCGCGGCATCGACCCGCCTGACCGCACGCTGCCCCTCGCGCTGGCCCGGGCGCTCGCCGGCGCCTCCGAGACGCTGTGGGGCACGCTCGCACTGGCCGGCGCCCCTCCGCTCACCCGCACCGCGATCTGGCTGTCGTCGCTCGAGGTCACGATCGACATCGCGAAGGCGCGCTCCGAGCTGGGTTACACCCCGCCGGTCAGCATCGCCGGCGGGCTCGAGCGGCTGCGCGTCGAGGCGTAGGCCCTAGCGTCCGCTCGAGCCGAAGCCGCCGAGGCCGCGGGCCGTCTCCTCGAGCGCGACGACCTCTTCGAAGGCGGGCGCCTCGACCCGGACGACCACCAGCTGGGCAATCCGGTCGCCCGGGGCGACCTCGAACGGCTCCTCGCGGTCGGTGTTGAGCAGCAGCACCCGGAGCTCGCCGCGATAGCCGGGGTCGATCAGCCCGGGCGCGTTGACCAGCGCCACGCCGTGCCGGGCGGCGAGGCCCGAGCGCGGCAGCACGAGGCCGGCGCAGGCGCCGGGGATCGCCACCGCGATCCCCGTCCCCACGTTCGCCCGCTCTCCGGGGCCGAGGGTCGCGGCCTCGGCCGCGTGGAGGTCGAACCCGGCGTCGCCGTCGTGCGCGCGGGACGGGACGCGGGCCTCCTCGGTGAGGCGCGTGTAGCGGAGGATCACTCCGCGGGACGCCCGTCCGCGCCGTCTCGCGTGAAGCGCTCGAACCGGGGCGCGGCGGCGGCCGGAACCCGGGCGCGAACCCGCACGCCCTCGGCCGTGTCCTCCCGCTCCATCTCGCCCGCCACCTCGTGCAGCCTGGAGAGCGAGCCCCCCTCCTCGTAGGGCAGGAGCAGCTCCATCGACTGGAGCGAGGCGAGGAAGCGTCCCTCGATGGCCTTTCTCAGATCGTCGAGCCCCTCGCCGGTCTCCGCCGACACCTGCACGCCGCGCGGGAGCCGGAAGCCGAGCTCGCGGCGGCGCTCCCGGTCGAGCAGGTCGACCTTGTTGAGCGCGAGCAGGCGGGGACGCTCGGCCGCCCCGATCTCCACCAACGTGTCCTCCACCGCGGCGAGCATCGCCTGGAGCTCCTCCTCGGGCACCGAGGCGTCGGCCACGTGCACGATCAGATCGGCCTGGAGGGCCTCCTCGAGGGTGGCGGCGAACGCCTCCACGAGCTGGTGGGGGAGCTTGCGGATGAAGCCGACGGTGTCGGTCGCGAGGTAGCGGCGGCCCGAGATCTCGAACGACCGCGTGGTGGGGTCGAGGGTGTGGAAGAGGCGCTCGCGGACGCCGACGTGGGCGCCGGTCAGCGCGTTGAGCAGCGTGGACTTGCCGGCGTTCGTGTAGCCCGCGAGCGCGACCGTGGGCAGACCGGCGCGCTCGCGCTCCCCGCGCATCACCCGGCGCGCGCGCTTGGTGCCGTCGAGCCGGCGCGCGAGCTGGGCGATCCGGTCGCGGGCCAGGCGGCGGTCGGTCTCGATCTGCGACTCGCCCGGTCCGCGCGTCCCGATGCCGCCGCCGAGCCGCTCGAGATGGGTCCACAGGCCGCGCATCCGCGCGAGGTTGTACTCGAGCTGGGCCAGCTCGACCTGGAGCTTGCCCTCGGCGCTGCTGGCGTGGTCGGCGAAGATGTCGAGGATGATCGCCGTGCGGTCGATCACCGGCACGCCGAGTCCCTCCTCGATGTTTCGCTCCTGGCGCGGCTTCAGCTCGTCGTCGCAGGCCACCAGGTTCGCGTCTGCCTCGCTCAGTGCACGCCGGAGCTCCGCCAGCTTCCCCTTGCCGAGGTAGTGGTCGGGGTCCGGCTCGGGCCGGCGCTGCACGAGCTCGCCGGCCACGGCCACCCCCGCGGTGCGGAGCAGCTCCTTAAGCTCGGAGAGGTCCTCCGGTTCGGGCCCGGCCGCGATGCAGAGCGCGCGCTGTCGGGCGCGCGGGTTGCGGATTCCCTCGCCGTAGCGATCCATTTGCATCAAGTCTAGGCCGGCTTCGGGCGGGATAGAGTGCCTGCGATGAGGGCCTTCGTCACCGGCGCGACCGGGTTCATCGGCGGCCACCTGGTGGACAGGCTGAGGGGGCGCGGCGACGAGGTGGTGGCGCTCGTCCGCTCACCCGAGAGGGCCGGCGCGCTGCTCGAGCTCGGGTGCGAGCTCGTGGAGGGCGAGCTCTCCTCCGAGGAAGGGATCCGCCAGGGGGTCGAGGGCTGCGACTCGGTGTTCCACGCCGGCGCGGTCTACAAGGTCGGCATTCCGGTCGCGCAGCAAGCGGCCATGTACGACGCAAACGTCCGCGGCACGGAGCGCGTGCTCGACGCGGCCCGCGAGGCCGGCGTCGGGCGGATCGTGTACGTCTCCACGGTCAACGTGTTCGGCAACACCGGCGGCGACGTCGTGGACGAGACCTACCGGCGCAACGAGGCCGACGGCTTCCTCTCCTACTACGACGAGACGAAGTACCGGGCGCACCAGGTCGCCCGCGACCGCATAGCCAAGGGCTACCCGATCGTCATCGTCCAGCCGGGGGGCGTCTACGGCCCGGGTGACCACTCGGAGGTCGGCAACATCATCGACCAGACCCGCACCGGCAAGCTCCGGATGCGGACGTTCCCGGAGCTCGGGCTCAACCTCGTCCACGTCGAGGACGTGGCCGAGGGCATCCTGCTCGTCCACGACCGCGGCAAGGTCGGCGAGTCGTACGTGCTCGGCGGCCAGATCACCACGATGGGCGAGCTCATCGACCGCGTGGCCGCGCTCTCTGGGCGGCGCCCGCCCCGCCTCACGCTCCCCCCGGCGCTGGCCAAGCTCTCGGCGCCCCTCGGCCCGGTGGTCGGGCCGGCGCTCGGGTTCCCCCCCAACCTGGGCGAGACGATCCGCGCCGCCCACAACGTCACCTACTGGGCCAAGGACGACAAGGCCCGCCGCGAGCTCGGCTACTCCCCGCGCGACCTGGAGAGCGGCCTCCGGGAGACCCTGGCCGCGGGCTGAGGGCGGGCGGCCGACGCCACGCACGCCGGCTGGGGATTCTCGTCGAGGGGTCTGGCGCCTCACACGGTCACCGGCGGGAGCTTCAGGCGCTCGACCGGGGGGATCACGCCCTCGGTCGGGAAGCGCTCCGGCAGCGTCGAGCCGGGCAGCACGAGCACCCCCTCCTCCGCACTGCCTAGCCAGAAGGCGTGGCCGATCGCGTAGCGGTGCGCGCACAGCGCGGTCGCGGCTGCGTCGATCTCCTCGATGCGGCGGTGCCAGAGA
>DASQXU010000435.1:0-24515 GCA_035639555.1 Thermoleophilaceae bacterium | reverse complement strand
TTCGACTCGGCACGCCGATGACCTGCACCTCGCTGACGCCGGGATGGGTGAGCAGGTATTCCTCGATTTCCCGCGGCGATATATTCTCGCCGCCGCGGATGATCATGTCCTTGATCCGGCCGACGATGTTGACGTAGCCCTCGTCGTCCATCGTGGCGAGATCGCCCGTGTGCATCCAACGCCCCTGGTCGATCACCTCCGCCGTGCGCTCGGGGTCGTCCCAGTAGCCGAGCATCACCGAGTAGCCGCGCGTGCAGAGCTCACCGGTCCCGGCCCGGGGAACGACGCGACCCGTCGCCGGGTCCAGGACCTTGATCTCCACGTGCGGGTGCACCCGACCGACGGTGGAGACCCGCCGCTCGAGGCTGTCTCCCGGGGCGGTCTGCGTGGAGACGGGCGAGGTCTCGGTCATCCCGTAGCAGATGGTCACCTCCTCCATGTGCATCTCGGAGACGACGCGCTTCATCACCTCGACCGGGCACGGCGAGCCGGCCATGATCCCCGTGCGCAGCGAGCTCAGGTCGAACGTCCCGAAGGCCGGCTCGGCCAGCTCGGCGATGAACATGGTCGGCACCCCGTAGAGGCTCGTGCAGCGCTCCTCGGCGACCGCCTCGAGCGTCGGGCGTGCCTCGAACCCGGCGGCCGGCAGCACCATGCACGCGCCGTGGGTCGTGCAGGCGAGGTTGCCGAGCACCATCCCGAAGCAGTGGTAGAAGGGCACCGGGATGCAGACCCGGTCCGCCTCGCTGTAGCCGCAGGACTCGCCGATGAAGAAGCCGTTGTTGAGGATGTTGTGGTGGCTGAGCGTGGCGCCCTTGGGCGACCCGGTGGTGCCGCTCGTGTACTGGATGTTGATCGGGTCGTCGAACTGGAGCGCGTCCGCTCGCTCGCGGAGCTCCGCCGTCGACGCGCGATCGGCCGAGGCGAGCAGCTCCTCCCAGTCCGGGGATCCGAGCAAGAACACGCGCTCCAGTGCGGGCAGACCGCCGCGCACCTCCTCGATCATGGCCGCGTAGTCGGAGGTCTTGAACGAGCTGGCGGCGACCAGCGCCCGGCACCCGGACTGCGCCAGCGCGTACTCGAGCTCCGAGGTCCGGTAGGCGGGGTTGATGTTGACGAGCACCACGCCGGCCTTGGCCGTCGCGTACTGGATGACCACCCACTCGGCGCAGTTGGGGCTCCACATGCCGAGGCGCTCGCCCGGCTCGAGGCCGATGGCGATCAGCGCCCGCGCCATACGGTCGACCTCCGCGGCCAGCTCGGCGTAGGTCCAGCGGATCCCCTGGTGGCGGGACACCAGTGCCTCCGCATCCGGGACCCGCTCCGCGGTCCGATCTAGGTTCCTCGAGATGGTCTCGCCGAGCAGCGGGACGTCCGAGGCTCCGTGCGCGTAGGACAGCATCGCTCCTCCTCTCTGCGGGGTTCATACCCCTCCCCCACGGCGGCGTCAAGCCACTGCCTCTAGGGTGGGCGCGTGCGCTACGACCGCCCGGCCAGCGGCGAAGAGCTGAACCTAGGCACGCCCACCCGGCCGCGCCCCGCGGCGTCGCTGATCCTGCTCAGAGACCGGCCGGGGGCCATCGAGGTGCTGCTCGTGCAGCGCAGTCGCGAGCAGCGGTTCATGGGCGGCGCCTGGGTCTTCCCGGGCGGGGCCGTCCAGCCCGAGGAGGACGCCGCCGTCGCGGCGGTGCGTGAGCTCGACGAGGAGGCCGGCATCCGGCTGGGCGAGGAGTCGGCCCTCGTGCCCTTCTCGCGCTGGATCACTCCGGCCGAGATCAAGCTGCGCTTCGACACGCGCTTCTTCGCCGCACGCGCGCCCGCGGGCGCCGAGCCCATCCCCGACGGAGCCGAATGCGTCGATGCCCGCTGGCTCGCCCCCGGCTCAGCGCTCGAGGCGTTCTCGCGGGCCGAGCTGACGCTGGTCTTCCCGACCATCAAGCATCTCGAGGAGCTGGCCGGGTTCCGCTCGACGGACGAGGCGCTCGCCGCGGCCCAGGAGCGGGCGGTCGAGCCGATCCAGCCCCGGGTGGTGGTCGAGGGCGGCACCGCCCGCGTCGTGATGCCGGGCGAGCCCGGCTTCGAGGACTGATCTGCTCGCTCGAGGCGCTGCTCCTCGGCGGCAAAGTGGAGCGACGCCGGTTGGCCGGGACGTGAAAACCCGTGCAGCAACCACGGATTTCCGGGTAGCACCTAGAGACAGGATGGATCACGTCATCTGCCCAGAGTGCGGTTACACCTTTGGGCTGGGCATGGCGGCCGATCCCGGACACTGTCCGCGCTGCGACGTGCCGATGATGCTTACGTGCGAGTTCAGGGCACTGACCCCCGAAGACATCAAGGCCGAGATCGAACGCCAGCTCAAGCTCGAGAAGGAGCGAGAGCAACTCCCACTGCTCTAGGAGCTCCCTACAGCGCCCCCCGGAAGAGGCGGGCGTAGTCCTCCTCCGTCGGCTCCCGCGGGTTCAGGAGCGTGGTCCCGTCCCCCATCGCCCCCTCGACGAGCGCGGGGATTCCGTCCTCGGGGACGCCGACCTCCGACAGCCGGGTCGGAAGCCCGAGGCGGGCCACGAGGTCGGCGATCCAGCTGCCGAGGGCCGCGCCGACCGCGGCGTCCGAGCCCCCCACCTCGGCGCCCAGAACGTCGGCGATGTCCCGATAGCGGTCGGCGATGTCGCTCCCGCCCTCGGTGTTGAACCGGATCACGTGGGGGAGGTGGATCGCGTTCGCGACGCCGTGCGGGACGCCGAACTGCGCCCCGGCCGAGTGCGACATGGCGTGGGTCGCGCCGAGCGAGATCGTGATCGCCAGCGAGGCGGCCACGAGCATGTTGCCCCGGGCCTCGTCGTCCTCGGGTGTGTGGACGGCGCGCTCGAGGTTGTCGCGGACCAGGCGGAGGGCGTGGAGGGCCCGAGCGTCGCCGTGCGGGCTCCAGTCGACCGACACGTAGCCCTCGATCGCGTGGGTCACCGCGTCCATGCCGGTGGCCGCGGCGATCCGCGGAGGCAGCGTGCGGGTCGACTCCGGGTCGAGGACCGCCAGGCGGGGGAACAGCGGGAAGTCGGCGATCTCGAGCTTGACCTTCGCCTGCTCGTCCTTGATCACCGCCGCCATCGAGACCTCGGACCCCGTCCCCGCCGTGGTGGGCACGCAGGCGAGGGGTGCGATCGGGAGCGGCCGCCCCATCCCGTCGTTCTCCCGCGGCATGAGCAAGAAGCCCTCCTGCTCGCGGGCCGTTCCCCCGTGGGCGAAGATCGCGTCGGCCACCTTGGCGGTGTCCATCACCGAGCCGCCGCCGACCGCCAGGAACGAGTCGGCTCCGGCCTCGGTGGCCGCGGCGGCGCAGCGCTCCACCACGTCGGTCGAGGAGTCCTGGGGCACCCCATCGAAGACGCCGGCCACCTCGAGCCCGCCGTCGGTGAGCCCGGACTCCACTCGATCGACCAGCCCCGTCCCCCGGATCACCGCGTCGGTGACCACGAACACCCGACCCGCGCCCTCCTTCATGAACTCGAACCCGAGCGATCCGAGCAGGTCGCGCCCGGCGATCACCCGGGTGGTGTTGGCGTACTGGTAGAAGTCCTTGAAGCCCCGCAGCGGGGGCCGCTCGAGGGCCTCGCCGGCGGCCTCCATCAGGCGGCCTCGAGCAGGTCCTGGCGTCCGGAGTCCTCGAGCATCTGGCGATAGCGCGGGAACACCGGCCTCACGAGCGGCACGAGCTTGAGGATCTTCGCCACCGGCCCCTTGGCCTTGATCTGGCCGCGCGCCAGGGCCACCGTCACGTTTACCTTCCCGAGCCAGAAGCGGTGGGCGGTGTCGGCCTCCATGCTCATCACCACCTCGGGGTCCAGGTCGGTGTCGCCGAGGTCGACCCGTCCGTCCTCCCCCTCTCTCAGGCGGACCGTGATCTGCGACTCCGGCTCCCGGTAGCGGTACTGGACGACCGTGTTGGCGCTCCGGAACTTCGGCCCGAGCTCCTCGTCGTCGGCGAGGTCCTGGAACAGCTTGCCGATGTACCGGTAGACCTCATCGGCGTCCTTGAAGTAAGCCAAGTGTCCTTCCTCTTTCTCGAGTGGGTGCGCCGGGAATTCTGGCGCACCGGGTCTGAGCGCGCACCGCCCACGCGAACGGGTAGCTTGCCGCCGCGATGCGCGGGTGCGACCGCCGTGAGGCGCAGGCCTGACCGTGGACGGGGAAGAGCTCGACCCTCGGGTGCAGGCGGGGCTCGAGGCCCAGCTCGAGAGCTGGCGCGCCGAGCTCGCCAGCGGGGCCCGGCGACTGGGCTGGAAGATCGGGCTGAACGACCCGGCCATCCAGCAGCGCGTCGGCCTCCGGGCCCCGGTGATCGGCTTCCTCACCGACCGTACGCTGGTAGCGCCGGGCGGCCGGCACGCGCTCGCCGGGAGGGAGCGGGGGGCGGCCGAGGCGGAGATCGCGATCGAGCTGCGCCGCGACGTCGAGCCGGGGGCCGAGCCGGACGCCGCCCTGGGCGCGATCGAGTCGCTCGGCGGCGCGATCGAGCTGATCGACGCCGGCCCCTCGTTCGACGACCTCGAGCGCGTCCTGTCCGGCAACATCTTCCACCGGGCGGTGGCCTTGGGCCCGACCCGCCAGGACGTGGCCCTCTCCGGGGTCGAGGTCGAGGTCGCGGTGAACGGCGAGCACCGAGCCCGCGCGCCCGCCGCGGTCGACCTGGCCCCGACGATCGGTCTGGTCGCCGACCTTCTTGCCGTCGCCGGAGAGCGGCTGGTCGCGGGCGACCGGATCATCGCGGGGGCGCTCGCCCCAGCCACGCCGGTCGAGCCCGGCGACACCATCCGCTGCGACTTCGGGCCGCTCGGCACAATTGAGCTGACCCTCGACCGCTGATCAGGAGCGCCGCATGACGACAGCCTCGCTGCCCGACGTCCTCTCGCCCGCCGCCCGCTCATTCGCGGCTGGCCCCCACCGGCTGCTGATCGGGGGCGAGCGTTGCCACGCCGCCGACGAGCGCTCCTTCGAGACGATCGACCCCTCCACCGGCCGGCCGATCGCGCCGGTCGCCTACGCCGGAGCCGAGGACGTCGACCGGGCGGTGCGCGCGGCGCGGGAGGCCTTCGTAGCGGGGCCGTGGCGCAGCATGCCGGCGTCGCAGCGCGGGACCGCGATGATGCGCCTCGCCGACCTGATCGAAAGCCACGCCGACGAGCTCGCCGAGCTCGAGGCGCTCGACAACGGAAAGCCCGTGAAGCTCGCCAAGGTCGTCGACGTGCGGCTGACCGTCGAGCACGTGCGCTACTTCGCGGGCTGGCCGACCAAGATCGTCGGCGAGACGCTGCCGGTCACCTGGCCGAACGCCTTCTGCTACACGCGCAAGGAGCCGGTCGGGGTCTGCGGCGCGATCATCCCCTGGAACTTTCCTCTGCTGATGGCGGCGTGGAAGGTGGCGCCCGCGCTCGCCGCCGGCTGCACGGTGGTGCTGAAGCCGGCCGAGCAGACGCCGCTCACGGCGCTCCGCTTCGGGGAGATGGCCCTCGAGGCGGGCATCCCCGAGGGGGTCCTGAACGTCGTCACCGGCGACGGCCGGACGGGGGCGGCGCTGGTCGACCACCCCGACGTGAACAAGATCGCGTTCACCGGCTCCACCGAGGTCGGCCGCGAGATCGGGGCCAAGGCGGGACGCGCCCTGAAGCGGGTGACCCTCGAGCTCGGCGGCAAGTCGCCGAACATCATCCTGCCCGACGCCGACCTCGACGCCGCGGTCAAGGGCTCCTACCAGGCGATCTACTACAACACCGGCCAGGTCTGCAACGCCGGGTCCCGGCTATTCGCGCCGCGCGAGCGGTTCGACGAGGTGGTCTCCCGGCTCGCCGACCAGGCGCGTCGGGCTCGCCTCGGCCCCGGTCTGGATCCACAGACCCAGCTCGGCCCGCTCGTCTCGGCCGAGCAGCACGAACGCGTGCGGGGGTACATCGAGCGGGGCAAGGCCGAGGGGGCCGAGCTGGTCACCGGCGGCCCGGGCGCCGACGATGGCGGCTACTTCGTCGAGCCGACACTGTTCACCGCCACCCGCGACGACCTGGCGATTGCGCGCGAGGAGATCTTCGGGCCCGTCCTGGTCGCCATGCCCTACGAGAACCTCGAGGAGGTCGCCCGCCGGGCCAACGACACCGAGTACGGCCTGGCCGCCGGCGTCTGGACCCGCGACGTGAGCAATGCGCACCGGCTGGCCGCGATGCTCGAGGCGGGCTCGGTCTACGTGAACGTCTGGGGGCCGAACGACCCAGCGGCGCCGTTCGGCGGCTTCAAGTCGTCGGGGGTCGGCCGCGAGCACGGGCGGAGCGGCCTCGACGCCTACCTCGAGGACAAGACGGTGTGGGTCGCCCTGTAGGCGGCTCGGACCGCGCGCTAGGCGGTGCCGCGCGCGGGCGGGGGCCCCTCGCCCTCCGGCTCATCACCGCGGCCGCCCGGGGGGCTCTCCGCCTCCTCGGGCGCGGGTGGAGCCTCCGGCCCGAGCTGGGCCCCCGGCGCGGTCCCCGGCGCGGTCGCGGGCGGCGGCGGCGCCTCGGGGCCGCCTGGGAGCGGTGCCGCCGGCATGCCGGTCGCCTGCTGCCTGAGCACCTTGTTGAAGTTCGACTGCATCAGGTAGATCGCGATCGGCGAGATCAAGATGTAGAGGAGCAGCATGAGCCCCGGCTCCATGCCTGCCGGACGTCCGGTGAGCCGCTCGGCCACGTTGAGCCGCTTGGAGGCGTTGTAGAAGGAGAGGAAGGGGGGAACGATGACCAGGAACCCCGGGACCAGCGCCAGCAGCGAGGTGCCGGGGCTCGTGCCGCACTCATCTGTCCCGCGGGCCCGGCCGAGGGCGGCCATCTCCTTGTTGATCTTGTAGTACCAGACGAAGTGGTAGATCCCGAGCGTGATGAGTATCAGCCCGAGGACCCCCAGCGGGTGGCGGAGCTTGCCTACCTCACCCGAACCCTGGATTTGCACCTCTTCAGCCACTGGCTCCGCTCCAATCGCGTCGCTGTGCCGCCGGTCGACGCGCAAACGCTAACCGGTCGGCCGGTAGGAGAGGGCCCGGCCGCCCGGGGCGACCGGGCCCGCCGTCCCTCAACCCGCGGCCGGGGCCTCACCCGGCGCCACAGTCGCTCCGCCGGCCTGGTGGTCGAGCACCTTGTTCAGGTTGGACTGCGCGATATACAGCGCCACCGGCGCGAGGAGGAGGTAGAGCAGGAACAGCAACCCGGCCTCCATGCCGGCTCGCGTGCCCGTCACCCGCTCTGCGGCCGAGAGCCGGACGCAGCTCTTGTAGATGGAGACCAACGCCGGCACGATCACGAGCGCTCCGAGCGTGATGGCGAGAAGTGATGTTCCGGGGTCGGTGCCGCACTCCTCGGTGCCGCGGCCTTTGCCGATTTCGGCCATCTCCTTGTTGATCTTGTAGTACCAGACGATGGCGTAGATCCCCAAGGTGACGAACGAGAGCGCCACGACGCCGAGCGGGTCGCGTACCTTGCCGGGAACCTGCGAGCCCTGGATGGGGACGAGCTCTGCCATTGGCAATCCCTCCCTGCGAACGGGTACGCCCTCCACCGTAGGCCAGAAAAACCCGCGGCGCCAGGGCCGCCGGACGAAGGGGGTGATCGCTCGTCCGGCTCAGTCGCGCCCGAGCAGCATCGCGATCCCCTGCCCGCCGCCGATGCACAGGGTCACGAGCCCGAGCTTGTGGTCCTCCCGCTCCATCTCGGAGAGGATCTTCGCGGTGATCACGGCGCCGGTGGCCCCGATCGGGTGCCCAAGCGCAATCGCTCCGCCGTTGGGGTTGACCCTCTCGCGGTCGAGTCCTAGGTCGTCGATCACAGCCAGCGTCTGGGCGGCGAAGGCCTCGTTCAGCTCGATCACGTCGACGTCGTCGAGCGACACGCCGGCTCGGTCGAGCACCTTGCGCACCGCCGGCACGGGTCCGATCCCCATGGTGGCGGGGTCGACGCCGCAGTAGGCGTACGCGAGGATCCGCGCCCGCACCGGGGCGCCGAGCTCCTCGGCCTTGCGCTCGTGCATGAGCACGACGGCGGCTCCGGCGTCGTTCATCCCCGACGCGTTCCCGGCGGTCACCGTGCCGTCCTTCTTGAACGCCGGCGGCAGCTTGGCGAGCGCCTCGATCGTCGCCCCGCGGCGCACGTGCTCGTCGACCTTGAACTGGCGCTCCTCCTTCTTGACCTTCACCGCCACCGGCACGACCTCGTCCTCGAACTTCCCCGCCTCGATGGCGGCCTCAGCCCGCCGGTGAGACTCGAGCGCGTACTCGTCCTGCTCCTCGCGCGAGATCGAGTGCGACTCGGCCAGGTTCTCGGCGGTCACCCCCATGTGGATGCGGTTGAACGGGTCGGTCAAGCCGCCGAGGACGGGGTCGAGGAGCTCGGTCTCGCCCATCCGCGCCCCGAAGCGACCCTTCGGGAACCAGTAGGGCCCGCGGCTCATCGACTCGGCGCCCCCCGTGAGCACCACCTCGGCGTCGCCGGTCTGGATCGACTGGGCACCCGAGACCATCGCCTGGACGCCGGTGCCGCACAACCGGTTGACCGTGAACGCGGGCGCCTCCTTCGGGACACCCGCCTTCATGCCCACAACCCGGGCCATGTACATGTCCTCGGCGGCCGAGTGGATGACGTTTCCGAACACCACCTGGTCGACCCGCCCGGGCTCGACGCCGGCGCGCTCGAGGGCGGTCCGGGCGGCCAGCGCGCCGAGCTCGCTCGGGGGCACCTCCTTGAGGCTCTTGCCGTAGGAGCCGACAGCCGTCCGCACCGCGGACGAGATCACTACTTCGGTCACCGCTGAGTCCTCCTCGATCGGGTCTGGTCGGCCTCGGGCGTCACCGAGCCACGGCGCGTGGGTTCTCGACTGGGGTCAGCCGACGCTCGATCTCCTCGCGCCGCGACTCGAGCCAGGGCGGCAGGACCAAGTGCTCGCCGAGGTGCTCGGGATCCTCATCGGCGGCGAACCCGGGGCTGAAGGTGGCGAGCTCGAACAGCACGCCGCTCGGCTCGCGGAAGTAGACCGAGTGGAACCAGAAGCGGTCGATCACCGGGGTGGCCCGCATGCCCGCGGCCAGCACGCGCTCGCGCCAGCGGTCGTGGTCCTCGTCGTGAGACGCCCAGGCCACGTGGTGGACGGTCCCGGCACCCTGCACGCCGGTGGCCGGCGGCGGCTCGTCGTAGGCGTAGAACGAGCCGCGCCGCTCGCCGCGCGCCTCCCAGCCCTCGCCGCGGGGCTCGAACTCGAGCGTCTGCTCGAGCAGCCCTCGGCTGCGATCGGGGGCCGAGCCGTAGGCGCGAACGCCGTCGAACCCCTGGAGCGCGAGCTCGGCCGGGATCTCGGGGTGGTCGGCGATCAGCGGCTCGTCCGGGGCGTCGGTCACCACGAGCTCGTGCTCGAGCCTCTCGAAGTCGGCGAAGCGAAGGCGATCTCCATCGCGCTGGCTGTCGTAGCCCTCGCGGCCGAGCCGCTCGGCCCAGAAGTCGAGCGCGTCGTCCGAGGCCACCCGCGACACGATCCGGTGCACCATCCCGTCCCCCGCCCGGCCCACGGGCACGCCCGGGAACTCGAAGAACGTCAGATCGGAGCCCGGGCTTCCGCGCTCATCCGCGTAGAAGAGGTGGTAGACGCTGGGGTCGTCCTGGTTCACCGTCTTCTTGACGAGCCTCAGCCCGAGAAGGCGGGCGTAGAAGTCGACATTGCGGGGAGCGTCAGCGGTGATGCAGGTGATGTGGTGTATGCCCTCGAGCTTCATCTCGTCCTCCGAGGTCGGGTCTCAAGTTCTACCGGAGCCGATCGCGCCCGTCGCTAGAGTCGAGGGTGAAGGACCATGGGAAAGGTTTGGGTACTCGACACCGAGACGAAGGGCACGGGCGCGCATGTCGCACCGCTCGAGAAGGCGGGGGCCGAGCCCGCCCGACCGGCCGAGCGCGTGTCCCGCCGGCGCCGCCCCAGGCCCACCCCCGACGCGGGCCGGCAGCGGCCGCCTCGAGGGCCCCGTAGCGAGGGCGAGAGGCGGTCGGGCCCGCTCCCTCCGGGGCACGTCCGGAAGAAGGCCACCGGCGAGATCGGCCGCGTCCGATCGGTCGATCCAAAGGCCGGCACGGCCAGCGTCGAGTGGCTCAAGCAGGGCAGGACGTCGACCGTCCCGCTGGCCGCGATCTCGCGGCGCTGAGGACGGTCCCCGCCGCCCATCGGGCTGGCCAGATTTGAACTGGCGACCTCTCCGACCCGAACGGAGCGCGCTACCAAACTGCGCCACAGCCCGCGGCCCCCAAGGGTACAAGCGGCCGTGGCCGCGGGTCAGCCGGCGACCGCGTTGTAGTAGCGGACGGCCAGTCCGGTGATCAGGGTCTCGAAGCAGGCCTCGAGGCTCAGGCCGTTGCGCTCGGCGTAGCGGCGGAGGCCGGCCTGCTCGATCGCCTCGCTCTCGGCGATCACGTCGTCCACCAGGTCGGGATGCTGGTCGGAGAAGTAGCCGCCCATCGAGTAGAGGCTCGTGTCCATGAGCGACTCGAGGAACGAGGCCTCGTCGATGCCCCCCTCCTCGGGCTCGGCGTGCTCGGGCGCCCGGGCCATCCTGCGGCCCAGGTTACTGGGGGGCTAGGGCGGCGTGACCCCGCTGAGGGGGTTGCCGCCGCTCGTCGAACCGGTCAGCGGAGTCGTGACCTGGGGAACCGTCTGGGTGGGGACCTTGAGGTCGACCCCCGCACCCACCGACGATCCGGCCTTGCCGGCGGCCCCGGTCACCGAGGAGACGTTAGGGGCCGAGGGCAGCACCGAGCCGGAGCCCGAGGTGGACGGAAGCTGCGGCTTTGGCACGGCCTGGACCAGCGACTGGGGCGAGGGGGCCGAAGGCGCGGTCGAGCCACTCTGACCGCCGGTCGGCGCCGCAGTTCCGGTCGAGGTCTCGGGCCCTGCCGCAGGCGCCGCCTGCGCTCCGCTCGACGCCGGGGCGGAGCGAGTGGAGCTGCGGTGGAGCGGGCGGCTCGGGCGCGCGCGAGCGGGCTTCGGCCGCGCAGGCCGCCGGCCCGTGGGAGCCCGTCGCTCGGCCGCCCCCCGCTTCAGATGCGCCGGGGCCTGGTGGTGGCCGGTCGCCCGGGTGTGGGACGCGAACGGCCCGAGATGCCCGGCGGCCGCCCCGCCGACGCCGGCAAGAGCGGCCCCGACCGCGACCACGGCCGCCTTCTCCCCGAGCGCGGCCCCCAGCGGCAGGAGCGGCCCGGCCGCGGATCCGTGGCCGGCCGCCGCCGCGCCACCGCTCGCCCCGGTGAGCCGGCGCCGGAGGAAGGCGGGGAGCAGCGCCAGGGCCGCTCTCCGCGCGGGCCACAGCTCCAGGCCGAGCTCCCGCGCCCGGCGCCGGCAGCTGCTGCAGCGCCGGGCGTGGCGGCGGAGGGTGGCCCACTCGCCGCGTGCCCCGACCCCCTCGGCCAGGCGCGCCGCGAGCGCCCACATCGCCTCGCAGCGGCGGCCGGTGTCGAGCTCCTCGTACTCGCGCTCCAGCCGGCGGCGGGCCCGGAACAGGGTGCTCTCGACGGCCGGCCTGGTCAACTCCATCCGCTCCCCGATCTCGCGGTAGGAGAGCCCCTCGAGCTCTCGGAGTACCAGAGCGCGGTGGTGCGAGTCCGGCAGCTCGTCGAGCGCCCCGCGGAGGTGCTCGAAGCGCTGGTTCTTCATGAGCGCGGCGTCGGGCCCCTCCTGGGCGGATAGGCGCAGCCGGTCGGACGGGGAGAGGGACTCGTCCTCGCCGATCGGGACCTCCTGGCCCCGGCTCGCACGGCGGTAGGAGTCGATGGCCGTATTCCGTGCGATCTCGTAGATCCAGGGCTTGAAGATGATCGTCGCGTCGGTCTGCCTCAGTCGCCTGAGCGCCGATATGAACGCCTCCTGGGTGACGTCCTCGGCACGCGTCTCGTCGCGCAGCAGGCGGCGCACGAACGCGGCGATGCGCGGCTGGTAGCGCCGGTAGAGCTCCGCGAAGGCGCCATCGTCCCCGGCTCGCGTGCGCTCCACCAGCGCCGCGTCCGTCGTGGGGACGGTGACGGTCGAGCTGCGCATGCTTGACTGCGTCGCCTCCAACGGTCCCTCCTGCCGGGTGCCCGGGACGAGTCGCTCGTACCCTCGTCGCGCGCACGCCGAAACCTCCCAACCGTCGAGCCGCTCAGGGGAGATCGCTCCAGCCGGCGGTTTGCCGCCGCACGGCTTCTTTGGAGGCTACTCCGGCTATCTCGCCGCGGTCGAACGTCCTTGGCTACCGGCCGCTGTGCGACAGGACCGCCCGCCCAGGGTCTAGGCCGCCTCCCCCTCGGCCCGGATCTTCAGGACGACGCCGTCCACGTCGCGGCCGGGCTTGGATTCCTGCATCCCGTCTCCGGTCCGCTCGTAGAGCCTCAGCTTCTGGTTCCGCGTATCCCAGACCGCGTGGAACGTCGGCACTGGAGGGCGGCCGAGATTCTCGGCGGTCACTCGCTCGGCCACCGGGTGGGGGTGCTGCGCGGGCGGCGCTGAGACCGAGTACAAGCGGCGCAGCCCGAAGTCCCTGGCAGTCAGCTTGTAGCCGCCGCGCTTGTACTTGCCGCTGAGCGTCACCGCCGAGACGACGGTCCGGGTGGGCCCGCGCTTGTGGACTCTCACTGGCATGGTGTTTCTGCTCTCATGAATCTAGGCACCAAGCCGGTCAGTCGGCGTCAGCGTTCTCGGCAAGTTCTGCTCTGGAATGGGAGACCGCCCTTATTTGCGGGCCGATTCGAAGATTTAGTTGATTCGTCGGGTGCGCACGGTAAAACTGAGGATCGCTGGCCCCAGCTTGACAAGAGGAGGAGGTAAATGGCGATCCACCTGACGCCCACGGAGCTCGGACGAGAGGCGGGCATGCACCGGCGAGAGGTGATCCGCAAGTGCATGGAGCTCGGCGTCCCGATCTTCCAGGGCCGGATCGACAAGACCCTCTTCCTGAACAGCCTCAAGGAATCGCGCAAGCACGGGCAGCCGGCGCGCGCCTAGCCTTCGCCGGCCCGGTCCCGCCATAGGCTCCGGCCTCCCGACCGAAGCGGGCGGAGAGGTGATTGACGCCGCCACCGTCGCGGCCGAGAGGCACCTGCTGGAGATCGGGGCCCTGTACGCCGGCTACACCCGGCGGCCTAGACTCTCTCGCCGGGGGACGGCGATGCGGCAGGGCCGTCCCGTTGCCTTGTAGCGATGGCGAGCAACGATCCGACCGACACCGGAGGCCTGTTCATCGGCCGGCGGCCCGGCACCGCGGCGGTGCGTTACCGCCGTACGACCACGGCGGGGGACGGCCGCCGCCGCTTCGATCGGGTCCTCTCCACGGTCATCCTCGGCGTCGAGCTCCTGCTCTGCCTGAGCCTGTCCGGGCCCCAGCCCGCGGGGTGGATGTGGGTCGGCTCACAGGTCCAGTACCTGACCGGGTACGTCACCGCCGGGATCGCCACGATCATGGCCGGCTGCCTCGCGTCGCTGTTCGTGACCATGGTCATCGCGAAGCGCGTCGACCACGCCTGGAAGCTCGTGCGTCGGGCCGCCGGCTACGACCAGCAGCGCGGCGCGCTCGAGCGGATGTTCGCGGCCAGCGTCGCGGTCGCCGCGCTGGGGTTCTCGATCTGGTTCCTGGTGATCCACGGGCCGGGGTCGCAGCTCTTCCCGAGCCACCCGGCCTGATGGGCCTGCTCGACTACTACCGCCAGTTCGAGGAAGTAGACCTGGAGCGCCTGAATCGCGAGTGGCGCGCCCGTCGCGCCCGCGAGAGGCGACTCGCGCTCGAGCGCGTGCCGGACCTCGACCTCAGCGGGACCGAGTGGCCCGAGTTTCCGAACTCCGAGGTGGTGAACGCCTCGATCTACACCGCCCGCGGCCGGGTCAACGGCTACCCGGACCGCCACGCCACCGCCATCCGCCGCGCCCTGGCCGAACGCCACGAGCTCGCCCCCGAGCAGATCGTGGTCGGAAACGGCGCGGCCGAGCTGCTCCAGGCGGCGGCGATGGCCCTGCTCTCGGCCGGGGACGAACTGCTGACCCCGTGGCCGTCGTATCCCCTCTACCCGCTGATGGCCACGCGCGCCGGCGCGAAGCCGGTGGCCGTGGACACCGGGCCGGACGGCACCGAGCTCGACGGGCTCGTGGAGGCGGTCGGAGGGCGCACCCGGGTGGTGGTGCTCTGCAACCCGAACGACCCGACCGGCACCTTCCTGAGGGCCGACGCCGTGGGTGCCCTGCTCTCCTCCCTCCCCGACCACGCCTACGTGCTGCTGGACGAGGCCCTCATGCACTTCGAGGACCTCGAGGACATGGACTCCTGCCTCCGCCTGATCGAAGTCTTCCCCCGGCTGCTCGTCTTCCGGACCTTCTCGAAGATCTACGGCCTCTCGGGGCTGCGAGCCGGCTACGCCGTGGGCTCAACGGCGGCCGGAGCGGTGCTCGACGCCATCGCCCCGGTGCTCGGCGTGAACGCCCTCACCCAGTCGGCCATCGACCAGGCGCTCAAGATCGCGGGACCCGATGTCGAGCGCCGGCGGGCCATGGTCGTCCGCGAGCGGACCCGCCTGCTCGGCGCCCTGCGCGAGCTGCCGGTCGACACGACGCGGAGCCAGGCCAACTTCCTCTGGCTGCGGGCGCCCGGACTGTCGGGCGCCGAGCTCGCCGGCCGCTTGCGCGCCCAGGGGGTGCTCGTGGCCGAGGGCGGCCCGCTCGGCGCCGCCGACCACGTCCGCGCCTCGATCAGGGACCCGAGCGCGAGCGAACGCTTCCTATCCGCCCTCAGGCAGGCGCTCCCCCGCTGAGGTCCTACGCCTCCTCCGACTGACGGATCAGCGCCCCCGTGGTCTGCTCCAGGATGCGCCGCCAGGCGGCCGTCTTCTCGCGCTCCCTCGCGAACCGGCGGACCACCCTGCGCACGCGGGTGGCCGAGGTCTCGATTCCGTGGCGGGCGCACACCGTCCGCAGCTCCTCGTACTCCTCGGCGAGCTTGAGCGTGACCGACTCGAAGCCGTGCCGCGCGATCTCCACCCGGCGGGCGAAGTTGAGGATGTTCGTCTCGAACATCAACTCGTCGTTCGGGTCGGGCTCGATCAGGATGATGTCGACGCCCGGGTAGCTGTCGCGCCAGTGGCTGACCGCCTCGTGCAGTCGCTGGTGCGCGAGCAGCTTGAACGCCTGATAGCCGATCTGGGGAAAGCCCATGTCGCGCACCCGCCGCACCCGACTGCCGAGCATGGTCGGGATCACCTTCTGGAAGTCGTTGACGTAGGGGACGAGCGGGTTGACCACTACGACGAACTTCGCCCCACGCTCGACCGCGATGTCGACGTTGGTGGTGGAGCGGATGCCGCCGTCGACCAGGTGGCGCCCATTGATCTCCACCGGCCTGTAGACCATGGGCAACGCGGTGGAGGCCGCCACCGCCTGGGGGATCGGAACGTCGTCCCAGTCCTCACCGCCGAGGACCACGCGGTCGCAGGTGTCGAGGTCGGTGGCCGTCAGGTAGAGCTCGCTCTCGAGCAGGCGGAACTCGCCGGTGCGGTCGGGGTCGCCGAGCACGGTCTCGAGGTACTCCTGCACGGCGCGCCCGTCGTAGAGCCCCGACGGCATGCACTCGGCCAGCCCCACGAGCAGGTCGATGAACGAGGCCGAGCCGAGGTGGCTCAGCAGGTTCCGTCCCAGCCCGAGCAGGCGAAGGGGTAGCAGCGCGGCGCTCTGCAGGTACTCGATGGCGTTGGGTCGCATGAGCGTGCCGCGGTCGACGTCGCGGAAGGGCGTCGGCACCTGGCGGTTGACCACCCTCATCATCTCCTCGGGGGTGACCCCATTCGCCAGGAGGGAGGCGACGAACGAGCCGGCACTCGTGCCCACGTAGACGTCGAACTGGTTGACCGTGCGGTTGACCGCCAGCAGGTCGAGGGCCCGCAGCGCGCCGATCTGGTAGACGCCGCCGGTGAACCCGCCGCCGCCGAGCACGAGCGCGGTGCGCGAGCGCCGGCCCCGGCGGCGCGGGGGCTTGCCGACGGTCTTGCGGTCCTTCTCCGAGCGGCCCTCGAGCCTGACGACCTCTCCCATCGCCTCGGACAAGGTACAGGGGGCTCCACCGTGCGCGCCCTCGCACCGCGCGCACCGCGACATCCCCGCTTGCCGCGTGTTCGCGCTTTCGGGGATGCCCTCACCCGTGACACGCATGGCCGTGGCCATCGCCGTGCTGCTCTCGCTGGCCGCTGCGTCGGCGCCGCCCGCCGCCGGGGCCGCCGCCGGCCTGACCGCCCGCCTCGCCGCAGCCATGCGCTCCGCGGGGCGGTACTCGGGCGCCTACGTGGTCGACGCCAGCGCCGGGCGCACGGTGTTCTCCTGGCGTGGGGGCACCCGCCGGATCCTCGCCTCGAACACGAAGCTGTTCACGAGCTCGGCCGCCCTGGCCCGGTTCGGGCCGGCGGGGACGCTGCGAACCGAGGTGCGAGGGGTCGGCTTCCTCGACCCGAGCCGGGTGTGGCACGGGGACCTCTACCTGGTCGGCGGTGGGGACCCGACGTTCGGGAGCCAGCGCTTCGACCGGCGCAACTACGGCGGCGGGGCCACCGTGGAGTCGCTCGCGGCCGGAGTGGCCGCCGCGGGCATCCGTTCGGTCACCGGCCACGTCTACGGCGACGAGTCGCACTTCGATAGCCGTCGCGGCGGCCCGGCCTCCGGCTTCCGCACCTCGATCTACGTCGGCCCCCTGAGCGCCCTCGACTACGACCGCGGGCTGGCCAGCGAGCGTGGCGGCGCCTTCCAAGCCAACCCGCCACTCTTCGCGGCCGGACGGCTGCGTTCCGGGCTCGCGCGCCGCGGCATCCGGGTCGTGGGGGCCTCGGGCACGGGGCGGGCACCCGCCGGCTCGAGGCCGCTGGCGGGCGTGGCCTCGCCGTCGATGGCCCGGCTCGTACAGCTCACGAACAAGCCCTCGGACAACTTCTTCGCCGAGATGCTGGTCAAGGACCTGGCGATGCGGGCCACCGGGCGGGGGACGACCCGCGGCGGAGCCAGGATCGCCGCCGGGTTTGCCCGCGGACTGGGCGTGCGCCCCCAGCTCGTGGACGGCTCAGGCCTCTCCCGCGGCGACCGTGCCTCCCCCCGGGGCATCGTCCGCCTGCTCACGCGCATGCGCGTACGGCCGGAGTTCCCGGCGCTCTATTCCTCGCTTCCCATCGCCGGTTCGGACGGGACCCTCTCCCACCGGATGGCCCGCGGACCGGCCCGGGGGCGCTGCCGGGCCAAGACCGGCACCCTGTCGAACGTCAGCGCGCTCTCGGGCTTCTGCCTCGCACGCTCCGGCCACACCTACGCCTTCTCGATCCTGATGAACGCGGTCAGGCCGCTCCCCGCGCGGGCGCTGCAGGACCGGATGGCCCAGGCGATCGCCGGAAGCGGTTAGCGGAGGGCTCCGAGCGCTACGACTCGAGCAGCTCGAGCAGGCGCTCCTCGTCGATGACCTCGGTGCCGAGCTCCTGCGCCCTGCGGAGCTTCGAGCCGGGATCCTCGCCGGCGACCACGTAGTCCGTCTTCCCCGACACCGAGCTCGTCACCTTGCCGCCGGCGGCCTCGATCCGCCTCGTGGCCTCCTCGCGCGAGAGGCCCGGCAGGGTGCCGGTCAGGACGAACGTCCTCGCCGCGAGCGGTCCCCCGCCCGCTCGCTCGGCCGGCGTCGACTCGAACCGAAGCCCGTGGCGGCGGAGCCGCTCGATCAGCTCGCGGGTGCGGTCCTCGGCCAGCGTGTCGTGGATGGCCCGGGCCAGGATCGGCCCGATCCCCTCGACCGCCTCGATCTCCTCGACCGACGCCGCCATCAGCGCGTCCATCGAGCCGAAGTGCGACGCCAGCGCCCGGGCGTTCACGTAGCCGACGCCGGGAATGCCGAGCGCATAGAGCACGCGCTCGAAGGGACGCTGCTTCGAGTCCCCGATCGCCCGGATCAGGTTGCGCGCCGAGACCTCGCCGAACCCGTCGAGCTCGGTCAGCCGCCGCTCCGAGAGCTCGTAGATGTCGGCGACATCGCCGATCAGCCCCTCCGAGAGGAACCGGCGGGCGTTCTCCTCGCCGAGACCCTCGATGTCCATGGTCCCCTTGGCCACGAAGTGCTTGACGTGCTGGAAGACCTGTCCCGGGCAGCCGCTCCGGTTGGGGCAGAGGGTCCACACGCCCTCCTCCGGCTTGACCGTCGGCGTGCCGCACGCCGGACACCGCTCGGGCGGCTTCGGCGGCGGGCCCCGGTCGGGCGCCCGTTGGGCCTTCGCCGTGGGAGAGACGATCTGCGGGATCACCTCGCCGGCCCGCATCACGATCACCTCGTCGCCCTCGCGCACGTCCTTGCGCCGCAGGTCCTCCTCGTTGTGGAGGGTGGCCACCTTCACCGTCACCCCCGAGACCTGCACCGGCTCGAGCGCTCCGAACGGCACCATCCGGCCGTCGCGGCCCACGTTCCAGCCGATGCTCCGAAGCGTGGTGGTCGCCGTGGTCGGGGCGAACTTCCAGGCGATCGCCCCCCGCGGCTCGCGACCCACCACCCCCAGCCGCCGTTGAAGCTCGAGGTTGTCGACCTTGACCACGACGCCGTCGATCTCGAAGTCGAGCTGCTCCCGCCGCTCCTCCCACGCCTGGCAGGCGTCGACGACCTGGTCGACCGTGTCGTGGCGCTCCACCGCCGAGTTGACCTTGAAGCCGCGCTCGCGCAGCCACTCGAGCGACTCGTAGTGCGAGCTGAAGCTCACCCCTTCGACCGCGCCGACCCCGTAGCACCAGATCGAGAGCGGGCGCGAGGCCGCGATCTGGGGGTCGAGCTGACGGATCGAGCCGGCCGCGGAGTTGCGGGGATTGGCGAACGTGGGCTCGCCGGCCTCGGCCCGCTGCTCGTTCAACCGTGCGAAGGCGGCGAGCGGCAGGTAGGCCTCGCCCCGGACCTCGAGCAGGGACGGCGCGCTCCCGATCCGCAGGGGGATCGCGTTGATCGTGCGCAGGTTCTGGGTCACGTCCTCGCCGATCTGACCGTCTCCGCGCGTCGCCCCGCGCACGAGCACACCGTCCCGGTACACGAGCGAGACCGCGAGCCCGTCGACCTTCGGCTCGGTGACGAATTGGATCGCCTCGTGCTCGACCCCCTCCTTGGTCAGGCGCCGCTCGTTGCGAAGCACCCACTCGCGCAGCTCCTCGGCGCTGCGCGCGTTGGCCAGCGAGAGCATCGGCTGCAGGTGCTCGACGTGCTCGAACTTGTCGAGCGGTGCCGCCCCGACCCGCTGGGTCGGCGAGTCGGGCGTCCGGAGCTCGGGATGCCGCTCCTCGAGCTCGCGCAGCTCTCGCATTAGCTCGTCGTACTCGACGTCCGAGACCTCGGGGTCGTCGAGGACGTAGTAGCGGTGGTTGTGGTACTCGATCAGGCGCCGGAGCTCGGCCGCCCGCCGCTCGACGCTCTGCTCGACGGTGCTCAAACCTCGCGGGCGGCGGGCCGTAGTAGGCGGTCGAGGTCGAAGCCGCCGAGCGCCTCGATCCCGGCCTGGTCGGTCAGGTCGAAGTGGAGCGGGGTGACGGCGATGCACCCGGCGGCGATGGCCGCGAAGTCGGTGCCCTCCTCGCGGTGGTAGTCCGGCTCCTCCCCGTAGATCTGGTAGCGACGGCGCCCGTCGGACTCCTCCGCGAGCTCGAGCCGGTCGCGGTAGATGCGCTTCCCGAGCCGGCAGGCTCGGGCGCCGGCGACCTCGCCGGCCGGGCAGTTGATGTTCAGCAGCGTCCCGCGGGGCACCGGCACCTCCTCGAGCTCCTCGATCACTCGGGCCACGAAGGTGGCGGCCTGCTCGAAGTCCTCTGCCTGCCACCCGCCGCCGGCACGGAAGTCGAGCTTGCCCGTGGCCGCCTGTTGCGAGACGGCGATGGCCGGAATCCCGAGGACGATGCCCTCGAGCGCGGCCGCCACCGTGCCCGAGTAGGTGATGTCGTCGCCCAGGTTCGTGCCGTGGTTGATGCCGGAGACGATCAGGTCGGGCACCGCGAAGTCCGCGGAGGGGCCGTCGGCCACGAGCCCGAGGACGGCGAACCGGACGCAGTCCACGGGCGTCCCGTCGGTGGCGAAGCCGCTCGTCCCGTCGGCGAAGTGGACCTCCTCGACCCAGAGCGGCTTGCGCGTCGTGATGCTGCGTGCGGTGGCGCTGCGGTTGGAGTCGGGGGCGATCACCGCGAGCTCCACGCCGGGCACCTCCAGCAGCGCCCGCCGCATGGCGCCGAGGCCGGTCGCCTGGATGCCGTCGTCGTTCGTGAGGAGGACCTTCACCTCTCGGTGAGGATAGTCCGGGCGCGGGCACCCCCCGATCGCCCAGGCACGGCCCGCCGAGGCCTGGCGCGCGCGCCAGCCGACCCCTAGTAGGAGACCGACTCCAGGTAGAGGCCGTGCGCGGGCGCCGTGTCACCGGCCTCCGTGCGCGGCCGGCCGCCGAGGAGGCTGGCGAACCGGTCGAAGCTCATCCGCCCCGCTGCCACCGCGAGCATCGTCCCGACGAGCGTGCGGACCATGTGCCGCATGAACGTGTCGGCCTCGATCCAGAAGCCCAGCACGGCGCCCGGCTCCCCGGTCCACTCGGCCCTGAGCACGTCGCGCTCGAAGCGCACGTGGTCGGTCTGGGTCGGAGTGAAGGCAGTGAAGTCGTGGGTTCCGAGCAGGGCGTCGGCGCAGGCGTCGAGCGCGCGGCGGTCGGCCCGCCCGGGCCAGTGGAGGGCTCGCCCACGCTCGAATGGGCTGTCGACCGCCCGAATCAGTACGCGGTAGCGGTAGGTGCGGCTGCGAGCGTCGCGGCGCGCGTCGAAGCCCTCCGGCGCCGGCTCCGAGGAGAGGACCCTGACGTCGGGCGCCAGCACCGCGTTCAGCGCGGTCGCCGACGCGGGCTCGCCGGAGTGGCTCGCCACCTGCCCGCGTGCGTGCACCCCTGCGTCGGTCCGGCCGGCCACGGTGAGGGACACGTCGCGTCGCAGCACCGTGCGCAGCGCGCGCTCGAGCTCCCCCTGGACGCTGCGCAGGCCCGGCTGCCGGGCCCAGCCCGCGAAGCCTCCGCCGTCGTACTCGAGCACGAGGCGCGACGTCACTCGGGCTTGCGAGCCACCACCACCAGGTACTCGGAGACGATCCGTGCCCGGCCGTCCGAGCGGGCGGCGAACCGCCGGGACAGCTCCCGGATGTCCGCCACCAGGGCCCGGTAGCGATCGGGGGGCAGGACCTCCCTCGCGGCGGCGACGGTCGGCACGGCCTCGAGCTCGGCGGCCATGGCCTCCGCGGACTCCCCCTCCTCGACGAGCGTCCGGCGCTCGCAGCGAACCGAGGCGGCGTGGGGGGCGAGCCGATCGCGTGCGGTCGCCTCCACTCCCCACTCGTCGGAGCGTGGTACGCCGGCGGCCGGCGGAGCGTACCGGCGGCCGATGGCGATCAGCTCGGAGGTGAAGCTCCCCGGGCACCACGCGGTCAGGCCGACCCTCCCCCCGGGCCGAGTGACCCTGAACAGCTCACGCGCGACGACCTTCGGGCGGGGTGCGATGACCGCTCCGAAGACCGACCCAACGCAGTCGAAGCGCTCGTCGTCGAAGGGAAGGTCCTCCACGTCGGCCACCGTCCACTCGATCTCCACCCCCTCGGCAGCCGATCGCGCCTTGCCGCGCTCGACCATCCCCGGCGCCAGGTCGGAGGCCGCGACGCACGCCCCCCGCCGCACGGCCTCGAGGGCGAAGTTGCCGTCGCCGGCCGCCACGTCGAGCACCTCCTGCCCGGACCCCACTTCGCAGACCTCGGCCAGCGCGGCGGCTGCCGGCGCGAGCCGGCGTGAGAGCGGCCCGTAGTCGCCCTGGCCCCAGATCCGCGCGTTTCGTTGCTTGAACTGATCGACGTCCATCCCGGGCATGCTAGGCCCATGGCCACCCGGCCCGCAGTCGATCAGGACCGCGCCCGCGGCGCGCTGCTCGGCACGTTTGTGGGCGACGCGCTCGGCATGCCCTTCGAGGGCCGGCCGCCCGAGGCGATCCCGCTCGAGGTCGAGATGACCGAAGCCCGACTCGGGCGCGGGACCTACACCGACGACACCCAGATGATGATCGCGCTGGCCGAGTCGCTGCTTCGGCACGGGGGCGTCCTGCCGGACGAGCTCGGGCGCGCCTTCGTGCAGGCGTATGACCCCCGGCGGGGCTATGGGGCGGGGACGCGCCAGGTGCTGCGCCTGGTCGCGGCCGGGCTGCCACCGGAGGAAGCCGCGACCCGCGTCTTCGACGGCCGAGGGTCGCTCGGGAACGGCGCCGCGATGCGAGTCGCGCCGGTCGCGGTGCGCTTTGCGGGCGACGAGCCGCGCCTCCTCCGCGAGGCAGAGGCGAGCGCGCGCTGCACGCACGCCCACCTGTTCGGGATCGACGCGGCCCGGACCCAGGCGGCGGCGATCGCGGCGGCGCTGCGGGGCGACGATCCGATCGCCGCCGCCCGTTCCTCCGCTCAGACGGCCGAGCTTCGTCATCGCATAGACGCGGCGGCGAACCTCCTCGCGGAGGCCGAGGCGAGCTCCCCTCCGGAGCCCAGGGAGCTCATCCGGGGCGACCTCGACGCGGGCGGCTCCGCGGCACCGCCGTCCGATGGGGCCGAGGGCGGCGAGCCCCCGGCCGACGTCCCCGCCGGGGGCGAGGCCCCGCCGCCGCCACGAGCGACCGGTCCCCGTGAGGCCGCGCGGAGCGCCCTGCCCAACCCCGCCCGGGCGGCGGAGCTGCTCGGCAACACGTACGCCGGCCACGAATCGGTCCCGACGGCGATCTTCGCGGCCCTCGCGCACGACGACGTGGAGCAGGCGCTCGCCTTCGCCGTCCGCTGCGGCGGAGACACCGACACGATCGCGGCGATGACCGGAGCCATCGCCGGAGCCCGGCACGGCGCCTCGGGGATTCCCGACCGCTGGCTCGACGCCCTCGAGGAGGGAGAGAAGGGACGGCGCCACGTCACCCACCTGGCCGACCGGCTCGCCGAGGTGGCACGCCGTCCCACCTAGCGGTCGGGGGCCATCGCCCGGCCGGTGGGGCCTCGAGCGCCGGGCGGCATCGCGTCGCGGTCGTGCTGCCACATCCCGCGGCCGCGGACCGGCCCTAACCGCCCTCGATCTCCACCGGCTCGATCGCGTCCGCCGGCTCGAAGCCCAGCATCCGCCCGTAGAAGTAGAGCTCGGCTTCGAGGCAGCGGATGATCGTCTCCGAGCGACGGAAGCCGTGCTGCTCCCCCTCGAACGGCAGGTAGGCGTGGGGAACGCCGTTCGCACGCAGGGCCTCGACCATCTGCTCGGCCTGCGACGGCGGGACCACCTCGTCCTCTAGCCCCTGGAACAGGATCACCGGCGCGCGCAGGCGGTCGACGAAGTGGATCGGGGAGCGCTCTCTGTACGTCTCGGCGGCCGCGGGATAGGGGCCGATCAACCCGTCCAGATAGCGCGCCTCGAACTTGTGGGTCTCGCGGGCAAGGGTCTCGGCATCGGCGACCCCGTAGTAGCTCGCGCCGGCCGCAAACGTCCGGTGGAAGACGAGCGCGCACAGCGTCGTGTACCCGCCGGCGCTCCCACCGTGGATCAGGAGGCGGTCGCCGTCCGACTCACCCGACTCGGCGAGGTAACGAGCGGCGGCGATGCAATCGGCGGTGTCGACCACCCCCCACCCGCCGCGGAGCCGCTCTCGGTAGGCCCGCCCGAAGCCCGTGCTCCCGCCGTAGTTCACGTCGACGACGCCGAAGCCGCGGCTCGTCCAGAAGAGCACAGCGCGGCGCATCGCCGGAGGGCGGTGGCTCGTGGGCCCTCCGTGGATCTCGACGATGAGCGGCGGCCGCTCGCCCTCCCGGCCGGTGAAGCCCGGATTGGCCGGCGGGTAGTAGAACGCGTGGGCGGTCAGCCCACCTTCGGTCGGGAACTCGACCGCCCGCGGAATGGACGCCAGCGCTGGCTCGATCGCCTGCTCGCTCCCGCTCCCCAGGGCGACCGGCTGGCCGCCGGGCAGCTCGAGCGACACGACGGCCTCCTCGCGATCCGGGCTCGCGGCGACGAAGATGACCTTGCCCCCTTCGCTGCGTAGGGAGGGATACCCGAAGGAGGTGTATGGGAGGGCGAGCTCCACCGGGCGGCTGGCCCCGCGCGCGAGCAGGCAGAGTCGCTCCTCGGCCCCCTGGCAGCGCACGCAGGCGATCGCTCCGTCCGGCAGGAACGCATACGTCGAGGCGCCGAACAGCCACTGGGGATAGCCGAGCTCGGCCTCCTCGGCGGTGAGCGCCTCCACTGCGCCATCCAGCTCGCGGTAGAGGTTCCACCAGCCGGTGCGGTCGGAGACGAAGTGCAGCTCGCCCGCCGGGCTCCACGTCGGGCAGACGATCGCCTCGCCCGTCCCGCCGGCCACCAGCTCGCCGTCGACCCACAGCTCGGTGCCGTCCCACGGCATGCGCGGGTGCTCCCAGGTCAGCCACGCGAGCCGCGCGCCGTCGG
>DASQXU010000434.1:0-18912 GCA_035639555.1 Thermoleophilaceae bacterium | reverse complement strand
GCGAGTTCGACGATGACGGCTACCTGCGAATCGTCGACCGCAAGAAGGAGCTGATCATCAGCGCCGCCGGCAAGAACATGTCGCCGGCCAACATCGAGTCGAAGCTGAAGGCCGCCGGCCCGCTGATCGGCCAGGCGATCGCCGTCGGCGACCGCCGGCCCTACAACGTCGCCCTGATCACGCTCGACCCGGACGCCATCCCGCACTTCTGCCGGGAGCGCGGGATCGAGGACTGCTCGCCCGAGGCGCTGGCCGAGAACCCCGAGGTGATCCAGGCCGTGGAGCGGGAGGTGGCCCGCGCCAACGAGCAGCTCTCCCGGCCCGAGCAGATCAAGAGATTTCGGATCCTGCCGACCGACTGGGAGCCGGGTGGCGACGAGCTCACGCCCACGATGAAGCTGAAGCGGAAGCCGATCGCCGACAAGTACGCGGACGAGATCGAGGCGTTGTACTCGTCGTAGGCGCGGCCCGGGGTGCGGGACCTCGGTCCGCGGCATCGCGCGCGCCGCGGTCGTTACCCTTGACGCCGTGGCCTCCAAGCGGCAGATAACGGTCGGGGGCGTGCCGATCGGCGGTGGCGCGCCGGTCGCGGTCCAGTCGATGACGAAGACCGAGACCGCCGACCTGGCGGCCACGCTGCGGCAGATCGAGGCGATCGCCGAGGCCGGCGGGGACCTGGTGCGCTGCGCCGTGCCCCGGGACAAGGACGTCGAGGCCCTCCGCACGATCGTCGCCGAGTCGCCGATCCCGGTGATCGCCGACATCCACTTCAACTACACCCTCGCCCTGAAGGCCATCGACGCCGGCGCCCACTGCATCCGGATCAACCCCGGGAACATCGGCGGCCACGAGAAGACGGGTCAGGTCGTGGACCGGGCCCGAGCGGCGGGCGTGCCGATGCGGATCGGCGTCAACTCGGGCTCGCTGCCGAAGCACCTGCACGAGCTCGAGCGCGAGAACCCGGTGGAGGCGCTGGTTCAGGCGGCGGTGGAGTACGTCGAGCTCATGGAGCGGCTCGACTTCCACGACTTCAAGGTGTCGATCAAGTCCACGAGCGTCCCGAACACGATCGCCTCGAACCGCCTCCTCGCCGAGCGGATCGACTATCCGCTGCACATCGGGATCACCGAGTCCGGGACCAAGTGGTCGGGATCGCTGAAGTCGGCCGTGGGTCTCGGCACCCTGCTGGCCGACGGGATCGGCGACACCATCCGCATCTCCCTCTCGACCTTCCACGCCGAGGAGGAGGTGAAGGTCGCCTGGGAGATCCTCAAGGCGCTCAAGCTGCGCGAGCGGGGCCCGGTGCTGATCGCCTGCCCGACCTGCGGCCGCCTGCAGTTCGACATGGACACGGTGGTGGCGGAGATCGAGGAGCGGCTGCGCGCCTACGACGAGGCGATCGAGGTGGCGGTGCTCGGCTGTGCGGTGAACGGCATCGGCGAGGCCTCGCACGCCGACTTCGGGATCACCGGCGCCAAGAACGAGGGCCTGATCTTCGCCGAGGGCAAGCCCCTGCGGAAGGTGCCCCAGGAGCGCCTGGTCGAAGAGCTGTTCGCGGAGATCGACCGCTCGCTGGCCGCCGGCCGCACCCTGGTCGACAACCAGAAGTCGGCCGAGGGGGCCGAGTGGCTGCGGCGGATCGAGGAGGAGAACGCGGGCGAGATGACCCCCGAGCGGATCGCGGCGATGGAGGCGGCGGCCGCCTCGGACAGCGGCGAGCCGCTTCCGATGGCGATCCCCGGCCCGGCGCCCGTGCGCAAGCGGGTAAAGCTCGACGAGGGCGCCTCGCCCACGGCGGGGCGCCGCTTCACGCGCGTCTAGACGAGGCGGCCGCGCCCCGGCCGTAGACTCGGGCGCCATGCCCCGGCTCTCGAGCTACTTCCTACCCACGACCAGGGAGGCGCCGGCCGACGCCGAGGCCCTCTCGCACCGGCTGATGGTCCGGGCCGGGCTCGTTCGCCAGCTCGGCGCCGGGATGTGGACGTGGTTGCCGGCGGGCTGGCGCTCCCACCGCCGGGTGGAGCAGATCATCCGCGAGGAGCTCGACGCGATCGGGGGCCAGGAGATGCTCATGCCCGTGCTCCAGCCGGCCGAGCTGTGGAGGCGCTCGGGGCGGTACGACATCGACGAGGTGTTCAAGCTCCAGGACCGCCGGGGCGCCGACCTCGTGCTGGCCATGACCCACGAGGAGAACGTGACCTTCCACGTGGCGCGGGAGATCCGCTCGTATCGCGACCTACCGAAGATCCTCTACCACATCCAAGTCAAGGAGCGCGACGAGCCGAGGCCGCGCGCGGGCGTCCTGCGGACGCGCGAGTTCATCATGAAGGACTCCTACACCTTCGACCGCGACGCCGAGGGTCTCGAGCGGGGCTACGGGCTCCACATCACGGCGTACGACCGGATCTTCGACCGCTGCGGGCTCGAGTGGTACCGGGTCGAGTCCGACGTGGGCATGATGGGCGGCCTCGGCGCGCACGAGTACATGGCCCCCTGCCCGGCGGGCGAGAACGAGGTCGCCCTCTCGGACGCCGGCTACGCGGCCAACGTGGAGATCGCGACCGGCGAGCCCCCGCCGGTCGACGGCCTGCCCGAGGCGCTCGAGCGACCGGAGCCGGTGGAGACGCCCGGGGCGACCACGATCGAGCAGGTGTCGGGCATGCTCGGGGTCCGGCCGGGGGCGCTGATCAAGGCGATCCCGGTCGTGCTCGAGGGCCGGGGCCCGGCCCTCGTGGTGCTCCGGGGCGATCACCGCCTGAACGAGATCAAGCTCCAGAACGCGGTCGGGGCGCCGGTGCGCACGGCGAGCGAGGAGGAGGTCGAGGAGCTCTTCGCCACCCACCCGGGCTTCATAGGCCCGGTGGAGACCCGGGTGGAGGTGATCGCCGACCAGGCGCTGAAGGGTTTGCGCGGCCTCGTGGCCGGCGCCAACGCGCCCGACCTCCACCTGCGCGGAGTCGAGGCGGGGCGCGACTTCGACCCCACCTGGGCCGACGTTCGCCGGGTGGAGGCGGGCGACCGCTGCCCCAAGGGGGCGACCATCAGGATCGAGCCGGCGATCGAGGTCGGGAACATCTTCAAGCTCGGGACCCGCTACTCGGAGCCGCTCGGCGCCACCTATCTCGACGAGCAGGGGAAGGAGCGCCTCATCTGGATGGGCTCCTACGGGATCGGGCCGGCGCGGATCGTCGCCGCCGCCATCGAGCAGCACGCCGACGACCAGGGGATCGCCTGGCCGCGGGCCATCGCCCCGTTCGACGTGGAGCTGGTGGCGCTGGGCAGGGAGGGGGACGAGGCCCGCGCGGTCGCCGAGCGGCTCTACGACGAGCTGCGGGCGGAGGGCCTCGACACCCTCTACGACGACCGGAGCGCCGGGGCGGGGGAGAAGTTCGTGGACGCCGAGCTGCTCGGGTGTCCGCTGCGCCTGACGGTGGGGAAGCGCAGCCTCGAGGCCGGGAGGGTCGACGCGCAGATCCGGCGCGGACGCGAGGAGCGCTCGCTGCCGCTGGACGGCGCCGCGCGGGCGGCGGCCGAGCTGTGGCGAGACCTCCCCTGAGCCCGCGGCTCAGCCGCAAGCGGTTGGTGGGCCTCGACCGCTCGGGACCGTCCCCGCCCGAGACCCGAAGCGGGGCCCCGCTGCGGCCGTTGACGCTGCCGAACGCCGTCGGCTTCGTCCGCCTGGCGCTGGTGCCGGCGTTCCTCGTGCTCGCCCTCTCATCGGGCGACGGGCGCGACCCGGCCGCCGACGTCCTCTTCGTGATCGTGGCCGTCGGGGACTACCTGGATGGCCTGCTGGCCCGCGTCACCGGCCAGTACAGCCGGCTCGGGGCGATGCTCGACCCGCTCACCGACCGCCTGCTGGTCGTATCCGGCGCCGTCGTCTGCTGGCGGTTCGATCTCCTGCCGCGCTGGGCCCTCGCCGTCCTCGCCGCCCGCGAGCTCCTGGTGCTCGCGCTGACCCAGGTGGCACTCCGCCGCGGCCTGGAGCTCGAGATCAACCCGCTCGGGCGGTGGGCGGTGTGGCCCGTGATGGGGGCGCTGGGTGGCGCGATCATGTTCGAGAGCTGGGTGACCGAGGTGCTTCTCTACCTGGGGCTCGTCCTCTCGCTTGCCTCGGCCGCGATGTACGTCCGAGACGGCTCCCGGCGGCTGCACCGAGCCGGCGGGCGCCAAGCCTCAAGCTCGACTTGACACCTCGCTCTATACTCGCCCCTCGGGCTAGACCGGCCCGATCCCGGACCAGGACCTCGGAAAATGCACACGTCCCCCGACCTCGGCCCCCCCTTGAAGCAGGCTCACGTCCTGGCCGGCAAAGGCATCCCCGCGGGCGACACCGAGTAGCGAAGTGCACTGCCCCGAGTGCGGCTTCGTCAATCCTGAGGGCGCCAACTACTGTCAGAAGTGCGGCGCCTTCCTCGCCGAGCCCGGGGGCGGGAGCGGCGACACGACCGAGGCCTACCAGGTGGACGAGACCGGGGAGGTGAGGCCGGTGGACCTCGAAGAGGTGACGGGCGAGGGCGCCACCCTGGTCATCCGCTCGGGCGGCGGCCGGGCCGGCGAGGTGTTCAACGTGGGCGGCGAGCGGATGGCGATCGGGCGCAGCCCGGACGCCGAGATCTTCCTGGACGACGTCACGGTCTCGCGCAACCACGCCCTGCTGGTGCGCCGCCGGGACGGCCTCTACATCGACGACCTGGGTTCCCTGAACGGCACCTACGTCAACCGTCGCCGGATCGAGTCGCACAAGCTCCAGAACGGCGACGAGCTCCAGGTGGGGAAGTACAAGCTGACCTACCTCGACAGCCGGTGAGCACGGAGGTCGGGAGAGGCCCGGACGGCGGCTCGGCCGCCGCCGAGCGGCCTCGCCCGTCGCCCAAGGCGCTGACGATCGGGGCGGTCTGCAAACAGCTCGAGCGCGAGTTCCCGGACATCTCGATCTCAAAGATCCGCTACCTCGAGGACCAAAAGCTCCTCGCCCCGCGGCGCACCCCGGGCGGCTACCGGCTCTACGGGCCGGCCGACGTCCAGCGCCTTCGCACCATCCTCCGGCTCCAGCGCGACGAGTTCCTTCCCCTGCGCGTGATCAGGCAAGAGCTCGCCGCCGGGCGCACCGATACCGAGGTGGCGGGGGCGGCGCCCGACCCGCGGGCGCTGCGGCGCTCGACCGTCGCGCTGCGCGGGCCCGGGTCGCTGTACCGGCTCGAGGAGGTGCTCGAGGAGACGGGCGCCGACCGCGCCCTGGTCAAGGAGCTCGAGGACTACGGAGTCATCCGGGGTGAGAAGCACGAGGGCGAGGTCCTCTACGACGACACCGAGCGCGAGATCGTCAGGGCGACGGCCGAGCTCAAGCGATTCGGAGTGGGGGGCCGCAACCTGCGGGTGTTCCGAACCTCGGCCGATCGCGAGGCGGCGCTGCTCGAGCAGATCCTGGCCCCTGCCCTGCGCTCGCGCAATCCGGAGCGGCGCAGGGAGGCGGTCGAGGCGCTCGAGAACCTGGCGGCGATCGCCAGCCACCTGAAGCACCTGCTGCTCATCCGGGACCTCCGCAGGCTGGCCAGGTAGGGGCCGCCGGCGCGGCCGTGGACCTCAAGTCCTACATCTGGGACATCCCCGACTTCCCGCGCCCCGGGATCGTCTTCAGGGACATCACGCCGCTGTTCCTCGATCCGCGGGCGCTGCGGCACACGATCGGGATGGTCGCCACCTACGCGCGAGAGCGCGAGGCCGACTACGTGGTGTCGGCCGAGGCCCGCGGCTTCGTGCTCGGGGGGGCGGCGGCCGCGGAGATCGGGGCCGGGTTCATCCTCGCCCGCAAGCCGGGCAAGCTGCCGCGCGAGGTCTCGTCGGTCGAGTACGAGCTCGAGTACGGCGTGGACGCCCTCGAGGTTCACGCCGATGCCGTTCGGGGCGGCGCCCGGGTGCTCGTGCACGACGACGTCCTGGCCACCGGCGGAACGGCGAGGGCCCTGTGCGACCTCATTCAGCAGGCCGGGGGCACGGTGGCCGGCTGTGCCTTCGTGATCGAGCTGGGCTTCCTGCGCGGCCGCGAGCGGCTGCAGGGCTTCGACATCCAGACTCTGGTCGTCTACGACGAGCAGTGAGCCGGCGATGCCGACGGTGAGCCGCGCGCGGTCCGTTCCGGCGGCGGCCGAGGAGGTCTGGCGCACGGTGGGCGACCCCCGGCGGCTGCCGGAGTGGTGGCCCGGGGTCGAGCGCGTGGAGGACGTCTCGCCGGAAGCCTGGACCCTGGTGCTCGGCTCGCCCCGCGGCAAGGCCGTACGGGCCGACTACGCGCTGGTCGAGGCCGAACCGCCACGGAGGCTTCGCTGGCGCCAGGAGCTCGCGGAGTCGCCCTTCGAGCGGCTGTTCTCGGAGTCGAGCACCGAGCTCGAGCTCGAGCCCCGCTCCGGCGCCTCCACCGCGCTCCGGTTGACCGCGCGGCTTCGCCTCCGAGGCATCTCGCGGCTCGGCTGGCTCCAGGTCCGCAGGGCGACCCGCCGCCAGCTCGACGCCGCCCTCGACGCCCTCTCCGAGCGCTTCTCGAGCCAGGCGGAGCGCTGAGCGGTGCGCTGGTGGGGATGGGGCGAGGACTCGGCCGCGCCCTCGCTTCCCGAGCCGGCGCTCGAGCTCCTCGCCCGGGAGCTCGGCGCGGAGCCGGGGCCGGTGGCCCGCCCCGTCTCGCTCGAGGAGGTGCGCCTCCCCGAGCCCGCGCTCTCCGAGCGGGCGCGCGGGCTGCTCGAAGCGGTGGCGGGTCGGGAGGCGGTGCGGGTAGATCGGGAGGCGCGCGTCCGCCACGCCGCCGGGCGCGGCTACGCCGATCTGCTCCGCCTGCGCGCGGGGCGGCCCTTGGCCGCGCCCGACGCCGTGCTCATGCCGCGGGATCCGGGGCAGGTCCAGGCCGTGCTCCGCGGGTGCTCGGAGATCGGCGTGGCCGTGGTCCCGTTCGGAGGAGGGACGAGCGTGGTCGGCGGCGTCGAGCCGCTGCGCGGAGGCTTCGACGCCGTGGTGTCGCTCGACCTGACCGGGCTCGCCCGCGTGCTCGCGGTCGACCGTCGCTCGCTCACCGCGACGCTCGAGCCCGGCCTGCTCGGACCGGCGCTCGAGGCCGCCCTGGCCGCCCACGGCCTGACCCTCGGCCACTACCCGCAGTCGTTCCAGTTCTCGACGGTGGGTGGCTGGGTGGCTACGCGCTCGGCGGGCCAGGCCTCGACCGGCTACGGCCGCATCGACGAGCTGGTGGAGGGCGTTCGCTGTCTGACGCCGGCTGGCGAGCTGCGGACACTCCCGGTGCCGGCGTCGGCCGCCGGGCCGCGGCTTCGGGAGGTGATCGTCGGCTCGGAGGGCGCCCTGGGTGTGATCTCGGAGGTCACGGTCCGCGTGCGGCCCGCGCCCGAGTCCCTCCTCTACGAAGGCTGGTCGTTCCGCTCCTTCGCCGATGGGCTCGAGGCGCTGCGGGTGATGGAGCAGGAGGGCGCCTCGCCCGAGGTGGCCCGGCTCTCGGATGAGGCCGAGACCCGGCTCAGCCTCGCCCCGGCCGCGTCGCAGGGGCTGACCGCGCGCCTCGGGCGAAGCTACCTGCGGGCTCGTGGCCGAGCCGGTGGCTGCCTGGCGATCGTGGGACTCGAGGGCAAGGAGGAGGACGTGGCGCGCCGGCGCCTCCGCGTCGCCGCCCTGCTCCGCGCTGGTGGCGGAGTGCCGCTCGGGCGGCGCCCGGGCCGGGCCTGGCTCCGCGGCCGGTTCGCCGCACCCTACCTGCGGGACGAGCTTCTCCACCGCCGGGTGCTCGTCGACACGCTCGAGACCTCGGCTCCCTGGAGCACGCTCGAGCGGACGTACGGCGCGGTCGCCGGCGCCCTGCGCGACTCGCTGAGCGGGCGGGGGACGCCGCCGATCGTCATGTGCCACGTCTCCCACCTCTACCGCTCCGGAGCGTCGCTCTACTTCACCTTCCTCGCCCGCCAGGAGCCGGGGGCCGAGCTCGAGCAGTGGGGAGCGGCCAAGGAGGCGGCGAGCGAGGCGATCGTGCGGAGCGAAGCGACGATCAGCCATCACCACGCGGTCGGCCGCGACCACGCGCCATGGATGGGCGCCGAGGTCGGCGAGCTCGGGGTCGGGCTGCTGCGCGCGGTGAAGGAGCGGCTCGACCCGGCCGGGATCATGAACCCTGGCAAGCTGCTGCCGGGCTGACGCGGGCGGCTACTTCGGCGGCGTCAGCAGGACCTGACCGAGGATGACCGTCTGGCCCGGCTTGGTGTTCGACGGCACCGGACGTAGGCCGCGGAGCCTGCCGCGCAGCACCGAGCTCCCCGAGTGGCCGCGGTTTCGGTCGATGCGCTCACGGGAGACGTCGATGTACTTGAACTTCGCGTAGTCCCGCGGCAGCGGGCCGGCGCCCTGGAAGGTCCCGCGGCTGTCGGTCACCTGGGCGCCGAGCGACTCGGCGTCCTTCGGGCTGTTGTAGAGCCAGACCTCGTAGGCCAGCCGTCCGGTGGTCGGCGGCAGGCCCGCGGCCTGGACGACCACCTGCCGCTGCCCGCCGCGCTCGGTGATGATCGCGATCCCCGCCGGCCCGCTCTGCTGGGCGGCGGGCTGGGCCACGCCGGCTGTGGAGGAGCTGCCGCCTCCGCCACCGCCCCCGGTGAGGACCCCCACCGGCCAGACGAGAACGATCAACGCGACGAGCACCGCCAGGGCGCCGGCCGCCGCGAGGACGCGGCGCCGGCGAAGCGCCGCTCGAGCCTCGGCCGACAGCGTGCGGGCACGCGCGGGGGCGGCGATCGGCGAAGCCGGCGCGCGGACGCGCTCCCGCCCGCCGTCGGGGATCTGCGGCATCTCATCCGCGTAGAGGGTCTCGAGCGAGTCGAGCAGCGAGCGGGCCCACGAGCGGGCGGCCTCCGAGCGCCGCAGGTGGCCGCGGGTCGCGGTGGCCTCGGGGCCCGACTGCTGGCCTAGGACGTAGTCCGCGACCTGGCCGCGCCAGTCTGACTCGACGCCCCGGGCCGTGATCGGGGCCAGCTGCTCGAGGGCGCCGCGCGCGAGCTCGCGGATGCGCTCTTCGGACATGCCCAGCGCGTCTGCGATCCGGTCGTAGCTCTGCCCCCTCCGGAGGACGAGTTCGAGGATCGCCTTCTGCTCGGCCGAGAGCTGATCGAACGTGGCCACCGGCGGGCGAACGATAGCCTGAGCCGCATCGCCACAAAGCCCCTCCCGGAGTCGCCGCCCGAGGGCACGCTCGACCGCGTGCTCGGCTTCGAGCTGTTCGACTCGGACGGCGAGCGCGCCCGTGGCCGGTTCCGGGTCGAAGACCGGGTCCGCCAGCCCTACGGCCTGGTCCACGGCGGCGCCTACGCGGCGATGGCCGAGTCGCTCGCCTCGGTGGCGACCGCCCAGGCGGTCGCGGGCGAGGGGATGATCGCGTTGGGCCAGTCGAACCACACGAGCTTCCTCCGTCCGGTGACCGAGGGCGACATACACGCCGAGGGACGACGGCGCCACCGCGGGCGCAGCACGTGGGTCTGGCAGGTCGACTTCACCGACGACCAGGGCCGGCTGTGCGCCGTGTCTCTGGTGACGCTTGCGGTGCGGCGCCGGCCGCGTTAGCCGGGATCCACCGGAACTGGCGACGGCATCCGTGGGAATCCCGTAAGGGTCGGTGGATGCCAGGCTTAGCTGAGCGCTCGCAGCCGCCGCTCGGCGGCCTGGTCCGGGACGCGGCTCTCGTAGCGGTTCGTGATCGGCAGCCGGCGATCGCGCCCGAACGCCTTGGTCGAGATGCGGATCCCCGGAGGGGCCTGGCGGCGCTTGTACTCCGCCCGGTCGACCATCCGGATCACGCGCTCGACCTCCTCGGGCGGGAACCCTCGAGCCACGAGCTCGCCGGCGTCGAGGTCCTCCTCCACGTAGCCGGCCAGGATTCCGTCGAGCACCTCGTAGGGCGGGAGCGAGTCCTCGTCGCGCTGCTCGTAGCGAAGCTCGGCCGACGGCGGGCGCTCGAGCACGCCCTCGGGAATCGGCGGCGGGTCGGAGCGCCGGTTCCGCCAGCGGGCGAGCCGGTAGACCCAGCTCTTGAAGACGTCCTTCAGCACCGCGAAGCCCCCCGCCATGTCGCCGTAGAGGGTCGCGTAGCCGACCGATAGCTCGGACTTGTTGCCGGTCGTCAGCACCAGCCAGCCGAACTTGTTGGAGAGGGCCATCACCAGGTTCCCTCGGATCCGAGCCTGGATGTTCTCCTCGGCGATGTCCGGCTCCCGCCCGGCGAAGACGTCCCCGAGCATCTGGTCGTAGCCGCGCATCGCGTCCTCGATCGGGATCTCGAGCAGCTCGAGGCCGAGGTTGGCGGCCAGCTCGCGGGCATCGCGCCTCGTCCCCTCGGAGGAGAAGGGCGAGGGCATCGCGACGGCCGTGACCCGCTCGGAGCCCAGGGCGTCGACGGCCACGGTCGCGGTCAGCGACGAGTCGATTCCGCCCGACAGCGCCAGGACGACGTGCTCGAAGCCGTTCTTCTCGACGTAGTCGCGGAGGCCGGTGCAGAGCGCGGCGTAGACCTCTTCCTCGGGCTCGAGGAGCTCCGCCACCTCGCCGCCCACCGGGTCGGCCGGCGCGCGCTCGAGCGACAGCGACGCGAGCTCGGGCGCGAGCTCCTCCTCCGAGCGGCGCAGGCGCCGGACGGCCGAGCGGTGCCGCGGGTCGCGCAGCCGGGCGGCGGCAACGGCGCCCGGGTCCACGGTGAGGACGACGAGCGCCTCCTCGAACTGCGGGGCTCGGGCGATTACCTCCCCGTCCTGGTCGATGGCGACGCTGTGCCCGTCGAAGACGAGCTCGTCCTGCCCGCCGACCAGATTGCAGAAGACCATCACGAAGAGGTTGTCGCGGGCACGCTGGATCAGCATCCGCTCGCGCTCGATCCCCTTCCCCGCGTGGTAGGGCGAGGCGGAGAGGTTCACGAGCACTTCGGCGCCGGCGAGGGCCTCGGCGGTCGCCGGCGGTCCGGGCTCCCAGATGTCCTCGCAGATCGTGATCCCGACCCGCACGCCGTCGATCGAGACGAGCGCGGGGGAGTCGCCGGCCTGGAAGTAGCGCTCCTCGTCGAAGACGCTGTAGTTCGGAAGGTGGATCTTGCGGTAGACGGCGGCCACCCGGCCCTCGGCGAGCACGGCCGCCGCGTTGTAGACGTCGTCGCTCCGCTCCGGGAAGCCGACCAGCGCGACGATCCCCCGCGTGCCCTTCGCCAGGTCCTCGACCGCCGCCCGGGCGGCCTCGAGGAAGTGCGTCTTCAACAGCAGGTCCTCGGGCGGGTAGCCGGTGACCGCGAGCTCGGGGAAGACCACGAGCGCGGCCCGCGCCTCGCGGGCGCGCGCTATCTGCTCGGCGATCTTGCCGGTGTTGCCGGCGATGTCGCCGACCGTCGTGTCGATCTGGGCGATCGCCACCCGGAGCGGAGCGGAATCAGCGGCCATGACTCAATTATGGTCCCCCGGCCAGGGCGATCATGACCACCGACCGGCCACCGGACCTCCCGGGCGTCAGTCACCGCTACCTGGAGGTGCGGGGCGTGCGGCTGCACCTGGCGGAGGCCGGGGAGGGGGAGCCCGTCCTCCTTCTGCACGGCTGGCCCCAGAACTGGTGGATGTGGCGCCACCTGATCGGGCCGCTCGCCGAGCGCTTCCGCGTGCTGTGCCCGGACCTGCGCGGCCTCGGCTGGTCGGCCACCCCGCCCGACGGCTACGACAAGGAGTCGATGGCCGACGACTTCCTCGCGCTGCTCGACGCGCTCGAAATCGAGCGGGCACGGCTCGGCGGCCACGACTGGGGCGGCTGGATCGGCTTCTTGCTCTGTCTGCGGGCGCCCGAGCGCTTCGAGCGCTACCTCGCGCTGAACACGGGCCACCCGTTCTCCCGGGCCTCGCCGCGGCGGCTGCTTTCCGCGTGGCGCCTCTCCTACCAGGTCGTGCTGGCCAGCCCGGGGCTGGGCTACGAGCTCGTGCGCCGAGGCGCCGAATCGGGGTTGCTCTCCCGCTGGGTGAGGGCCCGACCCGGAGCGTGGGGCGAGCTCGAGCGGGAGCTCTACGTCGGCCGCCTCGCCGACCCGGAGCGGGCGCGGGCCACGGTGCAGATCTATCGCAGCTTCCTGGTGCACGACCTGCCCGCAGCGGTGGCCGGGCGCTACCGCCGCCGGGTCGAGACGCCGATCCTGTGGCTCCACGGCGCGCGCGACCCGGCGTTGCCGCCGTCGATGATCGGCGGGTACGAGCCCTACGCGCCGAATCTCGAGCTCGAGATCGTCCCCGGGGCCGGCCACTTCATCGCCGAGGAGGCCCCAGACCTCGTCCGCGAGCGCGCCCTCGCGTTCCTCTGATCAGCCCCGGGCGGCGGCCGCCCGGGGAGGTTGGCGCGTTAGCGGTGACATCTCCCTCCTTCGCGCCAAGCTACGCGTCGTAGTAGAGGGCGAACTCCCAGGGGTGGGGGCGCAGCCGCACCTGGTCGGCCTCCTCGTCCCGCTTGTGCGAGATCCAGGTCTCGATCAGGTCGGGCGTGAACACGTCGCCCTTGAGCAGGAACTCGTGGTCGGCCTGCAGGGCGTCGAGGGCCTCGTCGAGCGAGCCCGGCACGTGCTCGATCTTGCGGAGCTCCTCCTGGGGCAGCTCGAACAGGTCCTCGTCCAGAGGGGCGCCGGGGTCGATCCGGTTCTGGATTCCGTCGAGGCCCGCCATCAGCAGCGCCGAGAACGCCAGGTACGGGTTCGCGCTCGGGTCTGGCGGGCGGAACTCGACGCGCTTGGCCTTGGCCGCGGTCGAGTACACCGGGATCCGGCAGGCCGCCGAGCGGTTGCGCTGCGAGTAGACCAGGTTCACCGGGGCCTCGTAGCCCGGCACGAGCCGGCGGTACGAGTTGGTGGTCGGCGCGCAGAACGCCATCACCGCCCGCCCGTGGGCCAAGAGGCCGCCGATGAAGTTGAGCGCCTCGCGCGAGAGCTGGGCGTAGCCGTCGAAGTCGTACATCAGGTTCTCGCCGCCCTTGCCGAGCGAGATGTGCACGTGCATCCCCGAGCCGTTCTCCTCGAACAGGGGCTTGGGCATGAAGGTGGCGGTCTTCCCCGCCGCGCGGGCCACGTTCTTCACCACGTACTTCTGGAGCTGCAGCTGGTCGGCCATCTTGCCGAGCGTCGCGAAGCGCACGTTGATCTCGGCCTGGCCGGCCGAGCCGACCTCGTGGTGCTGGAACTCGCAGCGGATGCCCATCGACTCGAGGGCCACGACTATCCGCGCGCGCAAATCGCCGTGGGTGTCCCCCGGCGGCGTGGGGAAGTAGCCCTGCTGCGAACGGAGCTTGTACCCGAGGTTCGCCTGGCCGTTGCGCGAAATCCCGAACCCCTGGCCCATGTTCCAGTAGGCCTGCTCGGAGTCGACCTCGTAGAACGCGGTGTTCGCCCGCTGGTCGAAGGCCACGTGGTCGAAGATGAAGAACTCCGCCTCCGGGCCCATGAAGCAGGTGTCGGCGATGCCGGTCTCGACCAGGTAGGCCTCTGCCTTCTGCGCCACGTACCGTGGGTCGCGCGAGTAGAGCTCGCGGGTGATCGGGTCGATCACGTTGCAGACGACCGACAGCGTCTTCTGCTCGTGGAACGGGTCGATCACCGCCGTCGAGGGGTCCGGGAGCAGCACCATGTCCGACTCCGAGATCTCCTGGAAGCCGCGGATCGAGGAGCCGTCGAACCCGAGCCCCTCCACGAACGCCTCCTCGTCGAGGGCGTGGATCGAGAGCCCGAGGTGCTGCCACATCCCGGGGAGGTCGGTGAACTTGAAGTCCACCATCCGCACCCCGTGCTCCTGGGCGAGCGCCAGCACGTCCTTGGCCTGGGGCTGGCGCTCGCCGACGAAGCGCTCGACGGTCAGCGGCGTCATCGAATCTCCTCCGCCTCGCCGTCGGCGTCGGCCGGGGGCTTCACGTCACCGACGCCCGGGATCTTCGACGCCAGGTCCTCGAACTTCTTCCCGGTGAGGGCCTCGAGCACGGACGGCAGCTCGGCCATCATCTGGGTCACGTCGCGGGTGATGCGCGAGGCCCCCGGACCGGAGCCGTTGCCGCCGCCGATCATCACGATCTTGTCGGTCTGGGCGAGCGGCGCCGACACCGCCGAGGCCAGCTCGGGCAGGATCTCGAGCACGCGGTCGGTGATCGCCGCCTCGTTGTAGCCCTTCCAGCTCTGGGCCTTGGCGGCCATTGCCTCGGCCTCGGCCAGCCCCTTGGCCCGCAGGGCGTCGGCCTCGCCGGTGCCGAGGGCGGCGGCGCGCTCGCGCTCGGCCTCGGCGACCTCGATGATCTCCTTCGCCCTGGCGAGCGCCGGCTCGACGATCTCGGCCGCGAGCTCGCGCTTGCGGCGCTCGACCTCGGCCTGCATGAGCTCGATCGCCTTGTGGCGCTCGATGATCTCGACCTGGAGCTCCTGGGCGCGGACCTGCTGGCGGGTGATCGCGCGCTGGAGCTCGTACGAGAGGTCGGCCTCGGCGCTCGCCTGCTGGCCCTGGGCCTTGAAGTGCGCGCGCTCCACCTCGTAGTCGCGGCGCGACTGCTCGATCGCCAGATCGGCCTTGTAGCGAGCGTCCTTGGCCTCGCGCTCGGCCTCGGCCTCGCCGCGGATCGCGTCGCGCTTGACCTGGGCGGTGCGGGGGCGGCCGAGCGCCTCGATGTAGCCGCGGGAGTCGTTGATGTTCCTGACGGTCAACGAGACGACCTCGAGCCCCATCCGGTGCAGGTCGGGCTCGACGAGGTCGCGGACCGCGGCCACGAGCCGCTGGCGCTCGCGGTAGACGTCCTCGATCGAGAGCGAGCCGATCGCGCTTCGCATGTGGCCCTCGACCGCCTGCATCGCGGTGCGGACGATGTCCTCGCGCCCGCGGGAGAGGAACTGCTCGGCGGCGCGCTCGATCCCCTCGTCGGTGCCGTCGATCTTGACCATGCACACCCCGTCGACCTGCACCGGCACGCCGTGCATCGAGTAGGTCTCGGCTGTCCGCACGTCGAACTGCATCAGCTCGAGCGACAGCCGCTGGACCTTCTCGCGGAAGGGCCGCACATAGGTGCCGCCGCCGCGGACGATGCGGTAGCCGCGCCCGTCCCGCTTGCGGCCGCCCCGGCCCGAGATGATCAGCACCTCGTTCGGGCCGACCTTCGTGTACTGGTGGGCCCAGACCGCGAACGCGATCAGGAGCAGGGCGGCGGCGACCGACCCGACGATGATGAGCGCTAGGACCATGCTGCGTGAACCTCCTCGGGCTCGTCGTGGTGGAAGGCGGAGGCGTCGCCTCCGTCGGTCCTGATCGACTCCACGCCGAGGCGCTCGGCGCGCGGCGCCTCGGCGGCGTGGATCTCGACCTCCTCCGCGAAGCGCAGGAAGTCGGAGGCGGCGAGGTGGCGGCCGAGCTGGCGCGCCAGGTCGTCCTCGTCCAACCCCAGGAAGACGTTTATGCCGCGGTCCTCGAGGGCGACCGCCAGGTCGCCGGCGCCGGTGCGGCGGACGCCGAGCTCGAGCCGCGTGGTCTCGTCGTCGGTCAGGTAGGCGATGAGGCGCGTGCCGGCGTCCTCGGTGCGACGCTCGGCGCCCGCCCAGATCTCGGGCCTGACCTCGGACGCGTAGAGGCCGTCGGCCGCCGCCGAGCGTGCCCGAGCGAGCTCGACCCGCAGGTAGCGCAGCAGACCGACGACCTCGGGGGCGGCCGGAGCGCTGTCGCGGATGGCGGGGCCGGCGCGGCGACGGCCCTCGGGGCGGCGGAGCTCGGGAGCGTGTCCGACCACGCCGACCACCGGGCCGTCCGCGGAGGTGCCCTCGACCGAGGGCAGCCAGAGCTCGGGGTCGGTGTGCGAGCGGAAGACCGCGGCCGGCGGCACCCGGCTCAGGTCGCGCGGCCGGACGACCCCGACCATGACCTCCTCCACGTCGCGGACGTAGCCGGCGGAGACGAGATAGCGGCAGACCAGCTGGCGGATGCCCGCCAGGTCGGGCGCCTTCAGCTTGGGCCCGCCGATCACCGGCGAGGTGAGCATGCCCCCGCTCTCGTAGACTGGGAGCTCGTAGTCCATCGCCGGGACGCGGAAGTAGCAGATGGGGAGCGTTCGGCCGGGGGCGATGCCCTCGAGCAGCCGCGCCACCTTGGCCTTGAGCGCGAAGACGTTGGCCGCCTCGAGCGTGCGCCCGGCGACCTCGCACTCGTGGATCTCCTTGAGGATGGGGTGGGGGGAGGGGTTGGGCCGCCGGCGGACGGGGATGCGCGCGACCTGCTGGCCGCCGAAGCCGGCCCGCACACCGAGCCTGAAGGCGTAGCCCTCCTCGCCTTCGCCCCGTTCGAGGTAGATCGGCACCGGCTCGTGCTGGCCGGTGTCGGCGAGCACGCCCTTGAACCAGGACCAAACGCCCACGCGGCTAGTACCCCCAGCCCACCGGCGCCTCGTGGCGGACGGTGTCCGGGCCGCGCTCGCCGGTCCGGATACGCACCGACTGCTCGACGTCGTAGACGAACACCCGGCCGTCGCCGGTCTCGCCGGTGTAGGCGGCGCCGACGATCGCGTCGACCGCCTTGTCCACGACCTCGGTGGACACGACCGACTCGACCTTGATCTTGGGCAGCAGCGAGATGTTCGCCCGGGAGCCCCGGTACTGCTCGGTGTAGCCCTTCTGGCGGCCGCAGCCCATGACCTCGCTGACGGTCAGCCCGGAGACCCCGAGCTCGTCGAGCGCGTCCTGGACCGGCTGCAGCCGCTCGGGTCGGATGATCGCCTCGATCTTCTTCATGCCGCTCCTCCGGTGGGGTGGGGGGACGGGTGGCGGGGGGCGCTCACGGCACCCCCTCCATGCCCCGAGCCGAGAGCCCGATGGGCACCGGCCTCGGCGTCGGGCGCTGGGCGGGCGGAGCCGGCGGGTGGTACTCGGAGCCCGGCACCGGCATGAACTGCTCGGGATAGCCCCACATGCCGTGCTCGACGAGGTCGAGGCCGTAGCGCTCCTCCTCGGGCTCGACCCGCAGGCCGTAGGTGGCCTTGATGACGAAGAAGACGATGAACGAGATCGTGAACACCGAGGCGAAGGCGGCGACGATCCCGAGCGCCTGCGCGCCCAGCTGGTGGAACGAGCCGCTGTAGACGAGACCCGCGTGCCCGATGCCGTTGAGCTTGGCCAGGTGGGGGGCGGTGAACAGGCCGCAGGAGAGCGTGCCCCAGATGCCCGCCACGCCGTGGGCCGAGAGGGCGCCGACCGGGTCGTCGAGCACCTTGTCGATCGCGATCACCGACGCCACGACGATCACCCCGGCCACCAGCCCGATGATCGGCGCCGCCCAGTAGTCGACGTAGCCCGACGGCGCGGTGATGGCGACGAGGGCGGCGATCGCGCCGTTGCCGGTCATGCCGATGTCGAACGTCCGGGTGAGGAGCCAGATCGTGACCATCGCGCCGACCACCCCGGCGGCCGCGGCGAGGTTGGTGACGACGGCGACCTCGGCGAAGCGCCCGCCGATCGCCCCGAGCGTCGAGCCCGGGTTGAAGCCGAACCACCCGAACCACAGGACGAGCACGGCGAGCCCGACGAGCGGCATCGAGTGACCGGGGATCACGTTCGGCTTTCCGTCGGCCCCGTACTTGCCCTGGCGCGGGCCGAGGAGCAGGAGGGCGGCGAACGCGCCGGTGGCTCCGATCAGGTGGACCACGGTCGAGCCGGCGAAGTCCTGCATCCCGAAGTTGGCCGCGAGCCAGCCGCCACCGAAGATCCAGTGGCTGACCACCGGGTAGATGACCGCGCTGAAGATGATCGCGTAGATCAGGTAGGCGCCGAACTTGATGCGCTCGATCGTCGTGCCCCAGACGATCGCCAGCGACACCGCGCAGAAGACGAACTGGAAGAGGAACTTCGACGGCACGGTGGCGACCGACGCGCTCATGGCCGGGAAGAGGTCGCCGTTGGTGGTCCCGAGGAAGGCCCCGTGGGTGCCGGCAAACCACCCGGCGCCGCCGAAGGCGAGCGCGAACCCGATCGCCCAGTAACAGAGCGCGGCGATCGAGTAGTTGGCGAGGATCTTCGGGACGATCGTCCCGGCGTTCTTCATCCGGGAGAACCCGACCTCGAGAAACATGAAGCCGAGCTGCATGAGCATGACGAGGACGGCGGCGACCACGACCCACACCGTCTGGACGGCCACCGTGACGTCGTTGAGCTGCTGCTTCACGCGCGGTCCTTTCGGTTCGGTTCGAGCACGGGCGGCCGGCCCGGGCGGCCAGACGCGTGCCCAGTGTGCGATCCGCGCGGCGCTCGGTCATTGGCCCGTAGTACAGAATCCGGGCCGTTGGGGCTAGCCCGAGGGAGAAAGGGGCGCTTAGCCGGACGCCACGTCGGCGACCCGCGCGCTGGTGCACGTCACGAGCTGACGCGGATCGACCTCGAAAAGGCTGTTGCCGTCGCCGCCCGCGGCCCAGACGCGGTCCTGGGCGAGCAGGGCCTCGTCCAACACCACCGGAAGGCCGTGCCCGAAGGGCGGCACGCCGCCGACCGGGAAACCGGTGGCCGCCCGCACCTCGTCGGGGGAGGCGGGGCGGGCCTCGGCGGAGTCGGTCACCAGGCACAGCTTGTCGAGGTCGACCCGGTGCGTACCCGACGCGATGCAGACGATCGGGTCGCCGTCCACCACGAACACGATCGACTTGGCGATCTGAGCGAGGTCACAGCCGACCGCCTCGGCCGCATCCGTGGCCGTCCGCGTCGAGCCGTCGAGGCGCCGGACGTCCACCTCGAGCCCGAGCTCCCGTGCGCTGTTCAAGACCTTCTCTTTCATCTTGGCTCCCCGAAGTCCTCGGCCCGAGCGGAAATGGTCCGCTCATCCAGCCTTATACCTCAGGATAGGCGCTCGCCGCAACGGTCGCCGGCTCTCG
>DASQXU010000433.1:0-4374 GCA_035639555.1 Thermoleophilaceae bacterium | reverse complement strand
GAGCCGCTTCCGGCTCTCGATCATCCCCGAGTGGCGGCGCTGGATGAAACCGGGATACGAGCTCTTCAAGCTACTGGTCGCCCAGCCGCTCGGCCAAGCCGCGATCCCCTCCAACATCGAAGAGGCCCAGCGGGGGATGGTGAGCACGATCGACACGCTCGCGCTCGATGGGAGCGAGGAGATCGACATCCGGGGCTGGATCCGGACGTTCGCGGACTCGGGCAAGCCGATCTACGTCGGCATCTACACGAGCTTCAGGCACGAGGACCGCGGCTATGTGAGCGTCGGCTTCCCGATCCCGAGCGCCAACTTCACCGCCACCCTCCTCCCCTGCAACGCCGGCGAGCACGACCTCGTCCTGACGTCGCGAACCGAACTCGCGTACCCGGGCCACTACCTGAGCTCGGTCGACAGCGAGCGAGACGCCCTAACCGTCCTCAAGCTGCTCTATTTCGAGGAGCGGATCTTCGTCTACGTCGCCGAGGGCGAGCTGAGGACCGACCACAGCTTCTCCCTCGCCGGCCAGCGGTTCTTGACCCTCCACTACGAGATCGACCGCCTCGCTGCGGAGCAGGCGTGCCCTACGCGCCCTCGCGAAGCGAGAGCCACCCAATCAGGGACAGAGCCGGCGCGCTGTCAGCCGGAACACTGCGGAAATGGTTCGCCAACCGGGACGAGCGCGCGCCCGCTAGGCACTTCCGCCGGGCCGGCTAAATGGCGCGGGCCCGAAGACTCCGGCCCCTGCGACGAGGCGACCAGCGCCCACCCGGATCAGGCACGCGGCTGTGACTCTTGCGCGGGGACGCCCGCCGCTCGCAGCCCCTCCTCCCAGGAGCCGTAGGTCTCGAGCTTTACTGCCCTGCCGCGGCGCATGGTCCAGACGTGGGCGTAGGGGGCCTTCATGATCAGGCCGGTCAACTTGGATCGTCCCGTCTGCCTGTGGAGCACGACCACCTTGTCCTCGCCGACGGGGACGAAGCGGTCGATGATCATCTGCCAGCCGTCCCAGACGCGGGCCTGGTTTGCGACCGCCTCGAGCACGCCGGCGTGTCCCTTGTAGGAGCCGGCGTCGGGCAGCTCTGCGTGGTCGGACAGCTCGACCTCGGGGTCGAGGATCTCGTAGACGGTGTCGAGGTCGCCGCGCTCGAACGCCCGGTAAGCGCGCCGCATGAGCTCCACGTTGTCTTGGGCCATCCAGCTCGCAGTATCGCCCGTCGAGAGCGGGTGTGGTCTTGCGGACGGTTGGTCCTCCGCAATGGGTCCACAACCCTCGCACCGGGGACGGCCTGGACGGCGCTTGCAGGCGGTCGCGGCTGCGGCACCTGGCGACTTTGCGACGGCGGCTCGCGCCTTGCCCGGGCGCGGCCGGCGGTAGCCCGGCGCGTGGCGAAAGAGACGGGCCGCGCCGCTACACAAGCGCAGACCACCGACGGGCCGAGGGCCGGAGAGAGGAGAGCAACCACATGGCAGCAAGCAACCTGAACAGGGTCGTCCTGACGGCGAACCTGACGAAGGACCCCGACCTGAGGAGCACGCCGGGCGGCACCTCGGTGTGCTTCTTGCGAGGCGTCGGCGCCTCGACCCGCCCCGCGGCTCTGGCGGCGATCGCCGGGCTCATCGGGGAGTCGGCCGGGCGAAGGCTCAGGGCCGGGACGATTCGGGTAGACAACGGGTTTTTCACCGGCTGGCAACGGCGAAGCAACATCCCTCGAGCCGGGCGCCCCTACGCTCGCGCCATGCATAATCAGCCGAAGACAAGCGCGACCCTCTCGCCTCTGTTCATAGAGGAGGAGCGGTTCCTCGCGCTCGCACCGACCGGGCTGGCGGCGGCCTCGCGCGCCCTGCCGTTCGCCTACGAGGCCGACAGCCTGCCGGTGGCGGAGTCGAGCGCACTGCCCTCGGGTCTGTCGGAAGTCATGGAGGCGCTCGCCGATGGCGGCGGATGAGCACCGGCGGCAGCTCTACCGCCGGTCGGACGCCGCGCACGCCGTTCGCAGAGATCGAGAACTGGATCGAGCCCCTGCCGGCCTCCGACGCCGTGAAGCCGGGGCTGCGGCCGCTCCCCCGGGGCGAGCAGGGCGATCGGCCGGGCGGCGGGCCGCTGAGCACGCGCTCGGCGCGGCGGACTCGTGAGCTACCGGTCGAGAGCCGAGGCGGCGATCCTCACGGGCACTCCGCCCCTGCGGGCGCTGTGGTGGGCGCTGTCTTTCGGCCGCACGAAGCGCTCCTCGCCCCCGGCGCGCTACGTCGGTGCCCGTCCGCGCTCGCGGCAGGCGGCGTAGTCGCGCACGATCTCCTCGAGCAGGCCGGCTGCCCGCACGGCCTTGCGAGCGATCCCCGGGACACGTAAGAACCCGCGATCTCTGTGAGCCTGGCGAACCGTGTCCCCGTCGGAGTGCGAGTCTGGAACTTCAGTCCTCGGCGAGAAAGGACGGACTGAAGCCGCGCTCATCGCTCCACACCACCGGCCGGCTTGCGCAACAGAGTCTTGAAGCGCGGCTACAGGTTCCCGCAGAACTGAAAGTGCGGCGCCTGAACAGGGCGGCGTGGGTGCTCGCTGCCGGCTGCCGTCCAGAGCACAGGAGCGACCGGACGCAACGGGCGTCCCGGTTGAGGGACGCAGTGTGCCGCCAGGAATTGACCCAGTGCTGGAGAGATGGGCACCATGGCCACTTCCTTTCACCTGATCTGCGTCGGCTTCGGAATGGGAGCGGTCGGGGGAGAGAGGCGCCGCGCGCGCTACCAGGCCTCGGGAGCGCGTCGTCGGTCGTTGGAATGTAAAGACGCAAACTCCGAGAAGCGCTCGTTTCGACGGCTCCCGGCCCAGAGACAATGGCGGCAATGGCGACTTCACAGTTCAGCGGAGTTCGGCCCTCTTTTTCCGAGCCCGCTCGGGACACGTCCCCGCCTCGGGCCATCACTCGACCTCCGCCGCACGGATTCCTTTGAGGGCCTACTCGCGCAGCGCCACGGCTACGAGGACTTGGTTAGTGCGTCCCTACGGCCCCTGGAAGTGGACGTCGAACACGAGTTCAGGCTCGGGCTGCGGGGCCTGACCTCCGCTCACCTCGTCGATCGCGGGACGCAGATCCTCTCGAATGAAGCTCTCAAGCCCTTCGCGCGAATCCCAGCACTCGACGATTCGCCACGACCCCTCTCCCTCCCCCGCGGCGTGGAACCTCAGTCCCTTGCCAACGCTGGCCTGCATGACCTTCTCCTTGACGGCGTCATAGCCCTGCTGGTCGATGGGTGGGTACCAGATGACACCGATCGCCATATCGCCTCCTCTTTACAGGACGGCGTCACGCTACCTAGCGCCGACCCCCCACGCAAACCGCCACGACCGACGCGTCAAGGACCGCTCAACGCGACCCTCGAATGTCCTTTGGACCGCGGGAAGGCAGCGTGACCACCATCGTCCACCTCGAGCGGTACCTCCGCTCACAACGCAACGAGCAGCAAGAGCGAGATGACGAACTCGGCCGGATCTTGGCTACGGCTGCGAAGGAAAGGGAGGGTCGCGAATCAGTTCGCCCGAGCGTGGATCGTACGCCGCCGCTGGTCTCGAAGCTGGTCACGCCTTGGGAAGTGACTCGCCCCCGCCGCGCGGGACCGGGACGACGGTGACGATCAGCTCGGCGGCGTCCGGGCCGCCGCCCGTCCGTTTCGGTGGCCACGACGTGCTTTGTGATCGGCGCCGCGAACCCCCGTCGCCGGCGGCTGCCCCCAGTCCCTGTCCGTAGACGCGAAATGCCCCCGCGTGGGCATTCGCCGGCCTTCGGTCGGTGTGACGGTCGGCGGCCGGATTCGGTGCGTTGGCGGCGGTTGGTCCGAGCCGCTAGGGCACAAGCGATCGGCGCGGAGCCCATAGGCGCAGATCGCGCCCTCAGCTGGTGCCGTGCTCGCGGGAGGTGAAGTGGTGCAGCTCTCGCTCGAGGATCTCGGCGGGCTCGTTGGCCCGATCGCCCAGGGCCTGGGACATCGCCCGGCGGAGCCGCTGCTCGACGAAGCGGTCGAAGTGCTGCCGCGACTCCCACACGTCGGTCACCACCAGGTGGCCATCGACCTCATAGGCCGCGTGCGCGATCGCGCCCTCTGGCCAGTCGCGTGGGAATTGAAGGGCCTCGATGACGCGATCGTGGTCGTCGAGGCTGTTGTTCGGGAAGTCCAACCGCAGGCTGACGGCCATTCACCCACCTCCTGAGTGGCTACCGGGCGACCCTATCCAACTGACCGTGTTCGTGTTCAAGGCGGAGGGCCTGATCGAGCACCCCGGGGTCGATGAGTGCCACGACGCGCCGCTCTCCCGCACGGCCGACTCGCACAACCCCGCGGCTTCGAGGGCAAACCTCTCGTCAATCTACCCCGAGCGCG
>DASQXU010000432.1:0-3746 GCA_035639555.1 Thermoleophilaceae bacterium | reverse complement strand
CCAGGGCCAGCGCCGAGACAGCAAGTGCGCTGAGGAGATGCTTTGGGACCATCGGGGCGGCCTCCTACGGGCCAAGGGATTCGCTGCGCCCGCCGGCCGCTAGGCATCGGCGCCTGCGAATCCAGCGAGGGCCTGAGGTGATCACAACCCCGCTCCGACGCCCTCGCAACAAGGCGTCGGTCGCTCAGCCCGAAAGGGCAGCGCGGCCGGCGATCGGAGTCGCCGGAGGCCCACCTCGATCGGTCGTGCCTTCAGGACCGCTCGAGCGAGTGCCGCATCGACGGTGACGTATCCGCTCGACGCTCCAGGATCGCCCAAGCGAGCTCGGGCCCGAGACCCTAGGCCGTCCGGGCCTCCGCCGCCACCCGCTCCGCGGCGTCGACCGGGCCCTCGGCCAGCCAGGTGCAGCCGAGCGACTCGGCGAGCGACTCGGTCGCTCCGGCGCCCGCGACGGCAAGCGGGCGCTCCTCGGCGACGGCGGCGAGCTCGGGGGCCGCGCGTCGAAAGCGCGAGCGGAGCACCGCGCTCATGACCACGAGCGCCGGATCGAGCTCTCGGGAGGCGTCGAGAAGGCTCTCGCCGGGGGTGTCGGCGCCGAGGTAGACGATCCGCCAGCCCCGCGCTCGCAGGGCAAGGCCGAAGATCAGGAGGGGAAGGTCGTGAAGCTCGCCCGGCGCACAGGCGAGCAGCGCGCGCGGCCCTCCGCCGGCCTCCCAGCCACGGGCTAGCGCCGCCAGGCGCGCCCGTAGCAGGTTGCTCGCGAAGTGCTCCTGCGCGACGCTCGCGCTTCCATGCTCCCAGCGGTCACCGAGATCGCGGAGGTACGGCAACACGACCTCCGCCAGCACCGTGTCGAGCAGGAATGACGCCAGCAGCCGGTCGAGCGCCGCGTTGGCCTCGTCGGCGTCGAGCCGATCGAGCGCGTCTCGCAGGCGGCCGGCATCGCGGTCAAGCAGGGGCGTTCCGGCGTCGGTCGCTGGACCGCCCTCGCCGGCGAGGACGAGCCGCGCCGCCTCGGCGGCGGACAGGCCCTCGCCCAGGCGGGCCTGCATCAGGCGCACGCTGCGCTCGTCCTCGGGCGAGTAGAGTCGCAGGCCGCCCGGTGTGCGCTCCGGCCGCAGGAGGCCGTAACGGCGCTCCCATGCCCGCAGGAGCTCGGGCTTCACCCCGACGCGGCGCGCCAGCTCGCCGATTCGCAGGTGTTGCTCGACGTCATTCGCCACCTCCCAAGTGTACGAACATTGGACGTTTGCTGTACACGGGCTCGGCCGTCACCGCTCGCACCCGAGGCGGGTCCCGACCCGGCGCGCAGAGGCAAACAGCTTCCAGCCCGCCGCCATCTGCACCACGGCGAGCGCTAGGAAGCCAATGTCCCAGCCGAGCGGCCCACCGAGGTCGTCCCGGACGTGGTGGATGCCGAGCAGCTCGTGGTCGATCAGACCCTCGACCAGATTGAAGGCTCCCCACCCGAACAGCACGGCGCCGGCGTGGGCTCGCCACGGCGGCGCGAGCCGCCCGCGCTGCCAGTCGCGGATGTAGACGGCCGTGCCCGCCACGACCGCGAGCCAGGCCGCCACATGGAAGAGGCCGTCGGCCAGCGTGTTGTCCTCGAGCCCGGCGACGGTGCTGCTCGAGCAGCAGCCCTCCGAGGTCAGCATGTGGTGCCACTGGAGCACCTGGTGGAGCAGGATGCCGTCTACGAACCCGCCGAGCCCGATGCCGAGCACCAAGCCGGCGAGGAGGTGGGGCGTCCGTGCTTCGTCGCCCATCGTCCCACCGGACAGGCGCTCGCTCTACACGCCGCTCGGCAGCGGCTCGGTCCCGCCGCAACCGGCCAGCAGGTCGAGCAGCAGCTCCGCCTGCGCCTGGTCGAGCTCACCGGAGCCGACAAGCGTGCCGAGGACGTCGGCTGCCCGGGTGACCGAATCAACGGCGAGGTGTTCCTCTCCGCGCCGCATGAGCAGTAGGTCCTCGCCGGCCTGCCGAAGGACTTCGAGCTCCCCGTCGGCGACGCGGGAGCTCGCGAGCACGGGAAGCAGCTGACACAGACGCTGGTATGCCTGGTACCGGGACTGGGTCACGGCTACAGCTGCCTCCCGCGCTCGACTCGCAGCTCAGGGCTGCTCGCGGACTTCCTGCGCCTTGTCCTCGGCGCTCGAGCGGAGCTCCTCCGCGTGCTGGCGGCCGCTCTCCTGCGCCGTGTCCTTGGCGCTCTGGGCCGCCTCCTGCGCGACCTGCTTGCCCCGCTCCAGGGCCTCCTGACCCGTGTCCTTGGCGCGGTCCTTGACCTGATCCGCCACCGGGCCGAGCCGCTCGTCCTCCACGCGGCTCGAGGGGATCAGCATGCCGACCAGGAAGCCGACGGCCACGCCGCCAATCGCCACCCCGAGCGGGTTCTCCTGCGCCACGCCGACGGCCTGACGGGCGCCCTGCTTTACGTCTCCGCTCTCCGGCGCGGCGTCGCTGATGCGCGACCCGGCGCCGGTGAACTTCGACCTGACGCTCTCGACCTTGCCGGAGACCGACTCCTTGGCGCGTGAGGTGACGTCGGTCTTGTGGCCGATGGCCTCGACGGTGTCGCCCATGCGGGCGCGGGTGTCCTCTATCTCCTCGCGGATGTCGCTCGGGTCTTGGCCCATTGCACGTCCTCCTTGGTGCTCTCGATTGCTTGCTCGGGTGCTGGCGGTGTGGCGGCCTTCACCTTCTGTCGGCCCTGAAGGGCGAGCAGACCTGCGATCGCCCCCCAGACCACCGCGACGATCACGGCGGCCAGCCACGTGGGCATGCCGGTGTCGAGCGCCGCGATCGCGGCGATCGTCAGGGCCACGAGCGCCAGCAGGCCGGCGACGCCCGCGCCGCCGAACATCCCGGCGCCCAGGCCGGCGCGCTTCCCCTTCTCCGACATCTCGGCCTTGGCCAGGTCGATCTCCTGGCGGACGAGCGTCGTGGTCTCCTGCGAGAGCTGCTTCAGCAGCTCGCCGATCGGTCGGTCGCTGCCATCCGGTCCCCTGCTTTCCGCGGGGCTCATCGCTCGTCCACGTAGGCGCCGCTTGGGGCCTGGGCGGGCGGCAGCGAGCCACCCGTCGTTGTGCCGGGCGGATAGGTGGCGGCGGTGCCGGCGTACGCGCGCGGCGGCCCGCCGCTCGGGGCGGCCGTTCGCGCCTGGTAGCGCCGCCGACTCGATGCCTTCAGCATGCGGGACGCCGCCAGGCCGAGCGCAAGGCCGCCCAGGGCAACCGCCCACGGCCTCTGGCGGCCGAACTCCTCGACGTCGCCGAGGATGCCGTCGGCGTCTGACTCCTTCAGGTAGCCGCCGAGCCGCTCTCCGCGCTCGGCGACCTGATCGATCATCTGGGCCGGCTCCTCCTTGCCCTGCCGACGAAGCTGCTCCGCGACCGAGCGTACGTCGCCCGCGTTCGATGCGACCTGGTCGCCGACCTGCGTGGAGCGCTGGTCGACCTGCTCGCGCAGCCGGCCGCGCGCCTGATCCGCGGCACCCTGTGCCTTCTCTTGGGCCATCTCCTTGGCCTGCTGTGCCTTCTCGGTCGCCTGCTCGGCTCCACCTGGGGAGCCGCCGTCTGGCGTATTTGCCATGCCTCCCACCTTCCTGCGGTCTCTGGAACTCGATTGATCCCGCCTACCCCGGCGGATTGGTTCGAAAAGCGGTCGCTCACAATGCGCCACCGGAAGCGCCACCGTAACGATCCGCCGGCGGTTCTATCGCCGGCTTTCCCAACCTAGCGGGG
>DASQXU010000431.1:0-2794 GCA_035639555.1 Thermoleophilaceae bacterium | reverse complement strand
GAGCGTGACGTTGACGGCGGGGATCGGCCCGCGCAGGCGGATGACGTTGACGGCCGTGGATACGGCGTCGCCTGCCCTATGTTCGAGCTCCGGGAGCGGGGATCGTGATCGGCGCCGAGTTCGTGATCGCTGCGGCGTCAGCGGACGCCGGCGCCGGCGCGAGCGCCCACCGCCGGCGCGGCCACGACGACCGCGAGCGCAAGGCTCCGCGGACGTACCCCATCCCCGATCTCCTTCGTGCCGCGATTTCACGTCCTGCTCAGTAGCTGAACACCGTCGCCTCGTCGCCGCCGATCCACTGCCACAGGGGCGTGGCACCCGCCAGCCGGGCGTTCCCCGTCAGCTGAGCCTCGTCAAGCTGGCGAGCGCTGAAGCAAACCGGGCAGACGAGCAGCTCGCCGCCGCCGTCCGCGTACTGCTCGAGCAGGCGCGACAGCGGCGGACAGCCGTCACAGCCCACCGCTTCGGCGTAGCCCGGCAGCGCAAGGCGAACCGCCTCCTTGGTCAGGAACATCGCGACCTGCTTGCCCTGCTCCACCGCCGCGCCGCCGACGAGGAACGCCACCGTCACCCGCTCAGCGTCCTCCAGTCCCGTCGCCAAGTTGATGACGACCTTGGTGTTCTCTGCCATGTTCGCTCCTCGTTCGGGGGCATCGCTATGAGCCCGGGGCCAGCTGCTCGCCTCGCGCACGAGCGCTCGCGTAGAGCCACATCAGGTAGGAGGGGACGCACAAATTCGCGAACGTCGTCAGGCTGCACGCGAGGAGCAGCAGGCCGCCGAGCGCGAGCCCGGCCGCGGTCGCGCCGATCGAGAAGAGGCCGGCGACCGCGAGCAGCCAGGCGAATCCCACCTTGAAGGCGTGGCGGCGCCGCACGGGGTTTGGCGGCAGCGGCGGCGCGCCGAATGCGCGGCGGACCGCGTGGTTCCAGACCAGGTCGAACGGGTGGCGCGGGGTGAACCCGGCGACGAACGCGATTACCGAAAGCGCCACGAGCATCAGCGGCGACTCGAGAACCAGCGCCAGCGCGACGAGCGGCAGGCAGAGACCGGTGGAGAACCGCAGCCCGAGGCGGAGGCGCCGGTGCTCGTCCGCGCCCAGGCGGTACCCCTGAATCGCGAGGTTGCGGTCCATCCAGCCGGAGATCCGCTGTGCCGTCGACGCGCTCTCCCCGACCGCTCGGGCGCCGGTCGTCGCCGCACTCGTTCCTTCGTCGCAATCTTGCACGCTGACCACGCTACGCCTGGCTTGGACGGGTTTCATGAGGCATCCGCCTCATTTACGGCGCCTGACGGCCTCAGCTTCGCTGCGCGGCGGGCGAGGGCTCGGGCTCGGGGGGCGCGATCGTCCGCGGGCCCAGGTCGGCGAGGAGACCGTGCTCGCTCGCGAAGAAGGCGGCGGCGGCGCGGCTCGAGACGCCGATCTTCGTGTAGATGTGCTCGGCGTGGTTCCTGACCGTCTTCGGCGAGATGAACAGGCGCTGGGCGATCTCGTTGTTCGACAGCCCGCGCGCCACCAGACCGAGCACCTCGACCTCCCGGGCCGTCAGCCCGGCCGGCCCCTCTCGGCGTCTGCCGACCCGGTGGCCCGCCGAGCGCAGGACCGCGTCCACCGCCTCGGCGTCGAGGCGGCGCGCCCTCACCTCGGCGCGCAGGCCGTCGGCGGCCTGCGTCTCCGAGAACGCCGGCCGATGCGGGCGCGGCTCGATCATCGCCCGGTAGACGTCCGCGGCGGCCAGCAGCCGCGCGGCCGGCGAGAGCTGGTTGCCCCGCAGGCCTCGTGGATAGCCGGACCCGTCGATTCGCTCGTGGTGCTGGGAGGCGAGCTCACCGAGCGGCGCCAGCACGGGCGACGAGGAGAGAATTCGCTCTGTCAAGTATGGGTGAAGGCGGACGCGCTCGAGCTCACTCGGTGTGAGCGGCCCTCGCTTGTCCCAGATCGCGTTCGAGATCCCCATGCGGCCGAAGTCCTGCACGAGCCCCGCCCGTCGCAGGGCGATCGCTTCCCGCTCCGGGAGTCCGTACGCCCGGGCGGCTTCGGCGGCGAGCGCGGCGACCCCGCGCGAGTGGCCGATCGTGAACGGCGACTTCAGGTCCGCGAAGTCGGCGACCGCCTCGAGCGCCGCGTCGAACTCATGCTCCGAGAGAGTGCTCGCGAGCGCCGGCTCGGCGTCGATCACAGCATCCCACGTGGTCGTCGCTTCGGGGGGCGGAAGCAACTCGCCGGCCGCCTCGCAGAAGCGGTCGGCCACGGCTGGGTCAAACTGCGTGCCGCGCCGCCGGCGGGCTACCGCGACCGCCGCCTTCACCCCGCCCGCGCGGTGGAAGACCTCGACGACGTCGGCGAGCTGCACGATGCGGGCGGGGAGGACGATCTGCTCGCCCGTGAGACCGAGCGGATCGCCCTTTCCGTCCCAGCGCTCGAAGGCCTGGAGCAGCGCGTCGCGAACCGGCCGGCCGAGTCCGAGCCGCTCGGCAAGCTGGCTAGTCACCAGGCAGTGGGTCGAGTGCATGCGCTCCATCGCCTGGCGGCCCCCCGAGGCGAGGAACTCGAGCGCCGTCCGGCCACGTCGTAGCGGCGACTCCCCCGCTCCGAGGTGCCGCAGCGCGAACGCCATCTTCTGCCTCCCGGCGAAATCGACGCCGTAGACGTCCGTCTTGAGAGCGATGTCGTCGCCGAACCACCGGGCCTGCTCGTAGGCGTCGACGTGACAGCCCACCCACGCCAGCAGGGCGACGTAGTAGAGCACCGCCCGCTGGGACTCCTCCAAGCCGAAGCGCTCCCCGAGACGCAGC
>DASQXU010000430.1:0-3501 GCA_035639555.1 Thermoleophilaceae bacterium | reverse complement strand
CAAGTGGTCCGCGACGCTCGCACCGGCGAACTCATCTCCGATTCCCGCGTCCGCCACCCTTATCGGCTGGTTGACGGCCTCGTCGCCCGGATGGACGTTCTGGGAGAGCCGAACCAGCACTAGCAAATCTGAAACGCCGGGCTGGTCCTGCTTGCGCGCCCCGGGCCAGACGACATCGACGCCCGACGTGGGCCCCTGGCGGAGTGCGCTTGTGGCGTCGGCGACGGGGGCAAGAGAGAGCTCAAGGAGGCTTCGAAACCAGACAGGCGGCACGCCGACGATCGATCGGCGCGCCCGCCCTCCTGCGTCAGTTTCAAACCTGCTGTCCCGGCTCAGGGTCGTGCCGTTGGCCCCTCGTCAGCGGGGCTCGCGACCAGGAGGAGGCCAACCGCAGCGCGTGCAGCGCTGGGTCTCCTCAGCGCCCGACGAGCCGCGGCCGCTTCCACTCTGGGCTCGACTCGGTGCCGTCCCGGGATCTGCGAATGGGGATCGTCCTCGTCTCTCCATCGTCCGGGCGTTTAGTGGTAATCGGGCGGCCTCGCCGACTCCTCCTGCCGGGGGGAGAGCAGGTGGCAGCGGTCGTGCGCGCCGCCGGTGATCCGCCGCCCACCGCGGAGGAGCTCACCGAGTTCTGCCGTGCGAGGCTGGCCAGCTTCAAGACGGCGCGCCGCTGGGCGTTCGTCGACGCATTCCCCCTCACACGCTCCGCAGGCGGTTCTCTTGTCAAGGCCGGTCGAAAAGTGGACCACTCTCGCCGGTTGAAAAAGGGGCCACCCGAATCGGGTAGGGGCGCCCGCGAGGCGAAGCCCGTAGGGCGAAGCGGAGCGGGCGCCGGCGGTCAGTCGCCGGGGGATGTTGCGCCGAGGTCCTTGTCGCGCAGGCGATAGCTATCGCCCTTGAGGGCCAGGATCTCGGCGTGGTGGACGAGCCGGTCGATCATCGCCCCGGCCACGATCTCGTCACCGAAGATCTCCCCCCAGGCTGAGAACGGCTTGTTCGAGGTGACGATCACCGAGGCTCGCTCGTAGCGGGCGGAGACGAGCGAGAACATCAGGTTGGCCGCCTCGGGATCGAAGGGATGTATCCCACTTCGTCAACGACGATCAAGGGGACGAAGCCGAGCCGTTTGAGCTCGGCCTCGAGGTTGCCCTGGCGCTTGGCGTCTCCGAGGCGAGCCACCCACTCGGTGGCGGTGGCGAAGGCGACTCTGTGGCCGGCCAGGCAGGCCCTGATCGAGATGGCGATCGCCAGGTGGCTCTCGCCGGTGCCGGGCGGGCCGAGCAGCACGACGTTCTCCTTGGCGTGGAGGAAGTCGAGCTGGCCGAGGTGCTCGACGACTTGGCGGCGAACCGAGCGTTGGAAGGTGAAGTCGAACTCCTCGAGCGTCTTTCTGGCCGGGAAGCGGGCGGCCTTGATCCGCGACTCGCCGCCGTGGCTCTCGCGCGAGGCGACCTCGGTTGAGAGCACCGCCTCGAGGAAGCGCTCGTAGCCCCACTGCTCCTCGCGGGCCCGCTCGGCCAGCTTCGGCGTTGCCCGGGCCGCGGCCGGCGCCTTCAGCGCCCGGAACGGGTGGGCGAGCTCGGAGGCCTTGGTCATGCCGGGATCAGCCGGTCGTAGCGAGAGAGAGGACGGACCTCGACCTCGGGCTCGCGGCCGTGCCGGCGCTCGCCCCGCAGCTGCTCGAGGGCGCGCTGGTGGGCGGGTCGGTGATCGTCAGGCCGCCGGCGAAGGCCCGGCGGCGATGGCCGGCGATTTCCCCTGTGCGGAGCGCCACGGCGACCACCTCGCGCTGGCCGAGCTTGACCTCGACGCGCTCGCCGACGAGCCGGGGGTCGAGCGAGTAGTCGTTGCGGTCGACGCGCACGTGTCGGTCCGGCGCCACCCGGGTGATGAGCCGGCGGTCGGTGTCGGGCCGCCGCTCGGGCAGCTCTCTGAGCGCCCGGCGCTCCTCTGCGAGGCGGTCGAGCGGCCGGCAGCGCAGTGTCCGGTGGCGGCGGGTGTTGACCTCGTCGCACCAGCGGTCGAGCTGGTGCTGGCACTCGAGCTGGTTGGCGAACACCCGACCGGGCTCGAAGCTCGAGCGCAGGTAGCGCCCACGGTTCTCGATCAGCCCCTTGGCCTGGCAGTCGCGCGGCTCGAGAATCAGGCAGCCCACGGCAAGCTCGCCGAGCAGCCGGGCATAGGGCTCGGTGGGGCGGCCAGCGCCGGCGTGCAGCGCGCCCTCGCGATCTGAGACGAGCAGCTCCGGCAACCCGCCGAGCCGCCAGATCCCGCGGCAGATCGCCCACAGCAGATCAGGCGGCTGCTTGGAGAAGACCAGCGCGCCCGCCATGGCTCGCGAGAAGCCGAGCGTCGTCAGCACCACAAAGCCCTTGCGGGTCTGGCCGTGCCCGACGGGCACCGGCCGGCTGAGCGCGAACAGATCGATCTGCAGCAGCTCGCCCGGGCGGTAGATCGTGCGCTGGAAGGTCCTGGGCCGGGGCAGGTAGCGCGGCCGGACCTCGCGCGGGTAGTCGTCGAGGATCGTCTTGCCGCCCGCATAGCCGAGCTCTGAGAGCAGCTCGCGCATCCGCGTCCCCGGCAGCCTCGGATCGGCGCGCAGGAGCCGCTCGATCTCGCCCTTGAACGGGTCGAGCTTCGACCCCGTCGGCGCCCTCACATAGCGCGGTGCGGTGTCCGCGCGAATGGCCCGCTGGACGGTCGTGCGGTCGTGGCCGGTGCGGCGGGCGATCTCACGGATCGAGAGCCGCTCGACGAAGCGCATCCTGCGGATCTCGGCCCACCTCTCCACGTCCAGCAAGTCCTTCCTCCTCGCCTCGGTCGCTGACCGAGCGAGGGTCCGAACCCCACCGGACGGCGCTCAGGCCATCAGGTGGGGGAATTTTCGACCGGCAGAGGTGGGGGATTTTTCAGCCGGCGCGCTCACCTTGAACAGCCCCCCGGCCGCGATCGAGGTGCGGTTTGCCTGCCGAGGAGCGTGTCCGACGCCTTCGCGACTCGCAACCGCAGCAGCATCGGTAGGCCGAGCGCAGCTAGGATCGCCAGTCCGGCGATCTCCCGGCGCGCAGCTCCGTCCGGCATCGTCCGCGGGTGAGGGAGTGGCTGGGCATCTCGCGTGGGCGGGCCGCGCGTCAGCCGCGCTCGGTGTGGGTAAGACAACTGCTCGAAACGGTCGCTTCGACCGGGGTCGTGCTGATGAGCTTGCTGGACACCCCGCGCCGCGCAGAGGACGCCTCGGCTTCGGTGCAGGTGGCGATCTCGGGCGTCGTCGGTGGCTGCCTCGCCGGGTTGGTCCTGGTCACCGGCCCGGGCGAGCTCGCGCCGGTGGTCGGATGGGATAGCGCCGCGATCGTCTATCTGCTCTGGACGTGGCGCACGATCTGGGGGCTCGACCCCGAGGAGACCGCGCGGCGCGCGCTGCGTGAAGACCCGGGGAAGATCGTCGCGGATGTGCTCCTGCTCAGCGCCAGCGTCACGAGCCTGGTGGCCGTCGGCGTGGTC
>DASQXU010000429.1:0-2018 GCA_035639555.1 Thermoleophilaceae bacterium | reverse complement strand
CTCGGTCGGATCGGAAGGCACCGGCCCTCAGTCGGTTCTCGGAGTGCCCCTCATGGTCGACCGCCGACTGCTCGGCGTCCTGTATGTCGCCTCCCGCACCGATCGACGATTCGTCCAAGAAGACGTTGCCCTGCTTCAGCTGGTGGCTGACCCAGCCGATCCGAGTACTTCCCCGCCGCTGCCGCTGCTCGAGCGAGAGGACGAGCTTCGGGTCCTCGAACGGGCCCTGTCGGCGGCGGCGAAGGGCAGGGGATCCGTATCGCTGATCAGGGGCCGCCCCGGCCACGGGACCTCCAGCCTGCTCGCGACGGTCCGGCGCCTGGCACGGGAGCAGGAAATACAGGTCCTCTCGGCGGTCGGGGAAGAGATCGGGCGGGAGCTCACCTTCGGCGTGGCGCTGCAACTGCTAGAGCACCGCGTCGTGGGCGCCGCGCCCGACGACCGGGAGCGGCTATTCGCCGGCGCCGCACGCCTGGCGGCTCCGCTGTTCGAGCTGGGTTCCAAGCAGGCGCTGTACGAGGGGCATCCGTTCTCCCTGCTCCACGGGCTCTACTGGCTGTGCGCGAACCTGAGCGACGAGCGGCCCCTGCTCCTGACCGTCGATCACGCCGAGCTCGCCGACGTGCCGTCGCTGCGCTTCGTCTTCCACCTGGTCCAGCGGCTCGCCGATCTTCCGCTGGCCGTCGTGCTCGGGATGAGCTTGCCGTGCCCTCCCGCCCAGCTCGCGCTCCTGGAGGAGATCGCCCAGGAGCCGACCACCATCGCGCTCGAACTACCACCGCTCACTCCGGCCGGAGTCGAGGAGGCGATTCGGCACTGGCTCGACCCGGACGCCGACGATGAGTTCTCCCGCGCGTGCTTCGACGCAACCGGGGGAAACCCGCTCTTCCTCCGGGAGCTGGCCCGCGAGCTCGCCGCCGCCGGCGTCAGGGGGAGGGCGTCGGAGGCTCCCCGGGCCCGGGACAGTGGGCCTGGCGCGATCGCGACCGCGGTTCTCAGGCGAATCGAGGCGATTGGCCCTGACGCGCTGGAGCTGGCTCGCGCCATCGCCCTGCTCGGAGATGGTGCGGAGATCCACCACGCGGCTCGTCTGGCGCAACTCGACCTAACCGAAGCGTGGAGGCTCGCCGACGAGCTGGTGCGAATTGACGTCCTGAAGCCGGACGACAGGCTGGCGTTCGCCCACCCGATCGTTCGCCGCGCTCTTCTCGCGGAGCGCTCTCCGGCTGAGCGGGCCGATGCCCACCTGGAGGCCGCGCGGATCCTCTCCGATGAGGGCTTGCCCGTCGAGCGTGTGGCCGAGCACCTGCTGCAGGCGCCCCCCGGAGGCGGCCCGTGGGTGGTGGAAGTGCTGATGGACGCGGGACGGCGCGCCCGCGCGGCCGGGTCGACGCCCCTCGCCGCCCGCTACCTCCGTCGCGCGCTCGAGGAGCTCAGCTCGCCGGAGCAGGGTGCGCACGTCCTGCTCGAGCTGGGCCACCTCGAGGCGAGCGCGGGTGACCCACGTGGACTCGAGCGCCTCAGCCAGGCGATGACAGTGCTCGACTATCCGCGGCTCCTCGCGGGGGCGGCACTGAGCATGGGTCGGCTGCTCTACGCTCGCGGGCAACCCGCCGAGGCGGCCACCGCGTTCAGGCGGGGTGCCGAGGCGCTCGGGGACGCGGACTAGCGCCTGCTTTCCCAGCTCCGCGCCGGATACACCGCGGCGATGCGGCTGGCGAATCCGGCTTCCGGAGAGCTCTCGGACGCGGCGTCGGTGGCCGACCGGAAGGGCGGCAGCGCTGAGGAGCGCCTCCTGCTGGCCCAGGCCGCATTCTTCGCCGCCCTGCGTGGGGAGCCCCGTGAGGCGGTGCGCGGGACCGCGATCCGGGCATTCGGGCACGGCGACCTGCTCCGCGAGGAGACGCCGAACGGCATCGGCTACTACCACGCGGCGACCGCACTCATCCTGGCCGAGGAGCTCATGGCGGCCGAGTTTGCGCTCACGGCGGCGATCGAGGAGGCGAGGGGGCGAGGAG
>DASQXU010000428.1:0-5121 GCA_035639555.1 Thermoleophilaceae bacterium | reverse complement strand
TCGGCGGCCGCGACGACCTCGCGCATGTCCGCCGAGCGCCGCGAGAGCCCGAGCAGCCCCGCCTCGCGGTCGAGGGCGTGCTCGGCCTCGGCGATCCCGATCTCGCCGTGCCGCTGGGCCCAGAGCAGGAGGCCGGGGTCGAGGGAGCCGGGGCGGGTCGCCATCACGAGCCCCTCGAGCGGGGTGAACCCCATGGTGGTGTCGATCGAGCGGCCGTCGGCGATCGCGGCGAGCGAAGCTCCGGCGCCCAGGTGGCAGCTGACCAGCCGACGGCAGCGCTCGGGGCCGAGCAGCTCGCCGGCGCGGCGCGCCGCCCACGAGTGGGACAGGCCGTGGAACCCGTAGCGGCGCAGCGGCCAGCGGTTCGCCCAGTCCGCCGGGAGCGCGTATGCGGCGGCCTCGGCCGGCATGGTCGAGTGGAAGCCGGTATCGAAGCAGGCGACCGCCGGGAGCTCCGGGCGCAGGCGGCGCAGCTCGCCGATCGCTCGCAGCGCCGGGGGGTTGTGGAGCGGCGCGAGCTCGCTGGCCTGCTCGAGCTCCCTCGAGACGTCGGGGGTGATCCGCACCGGGGTGGAGAGGCGCGGCCCACCGTGGACGAGCCTGTGGCCGGCGGCATCCGGCTCGCCCGCCCGCCCGAGCAGGCCGGTCAGCGCGTCGCGCAGGCCCTCACCGTGAAGCGGCGGGTGCTCGCTGGCCGCCACGACCCGCCGGGCGTCCTCGATCACCGCGAGCTTCAGGCTGGTCGAGCCGGCGTTTACGACGAGGACCTTCAGCCCGGCCACGTCCAGTCGCGCACGCCCGGCGTGTCGTCGCCTGTGTCGCGCGTGTACTGGCGGTGGCGTATGCGCTCGTCGACCATCCGCTGGCGCAGGTGGGCGGCGCCGGGCAGGAGACCCGGCACGCGGTCGATCACATCGGCCACCAGGTGAAAGCGGTCCAGGTCGTTGAGCATCACCATGTCGAACGGCGTGGTGGTGGTGCCCTCTTCCTTGTAGCCCCGCACGTGCAGGTTGCGGTGGTTCGCGCGCCGGTAGGTCAGCCGGTGGATCAGCCACGGGTAGCCGTGGTGGGCGAAGATGACCGGGCGGTCATCGGTGAACAGCGCGTCGAACTCCGCGTCGGGTAGCCCGTGCGGGTGCTCGGACGGCGGCTGAAGGCGCATCAGATCCACCACGTTCACCACCCTGACCCTCAGCTCGGGCAGGTGCTCCCGCAGCAGCGCGGTGGCGGCGAGCGTCTCGAGCGTGGGCACGTCGCCGGCGCACGCCAGCACCACGTCCGGGATGACGCCCTCGTCGCTCGACGCCCAGTCCCAGACGCCGATCCCACGCTCGCAGTGGGCGATCGCGTCGTCGATCCCGAGGTAGTCGAGCGCCGGCTGCTTGCCGGCGACGATCAGGTTCACGTAGTTGCGGCTGCGAAGGCAGTGGTCGGCCACCGACAGCAGGCAGTTGGCGTCCGGCGGCAGGTAGACCCGGATGACCTCGGCCTTCTTGTTCACGACGTGGTCGATGAAGCCCGGGTCCTGGTGCGAGAAGCCGTTGTGGTCCTGCCGCCAGACGTGCGAGCTGAGCAGGTAGTTGAGCGAGGCGATCGGGCGCCGCCAGGGGATGTTGCGCGTCACCTTCAGCCACTTCGCGTGCTGGTTGAACATCGCGTCGACGATGTGGATGAAGGCCTCGTACGAGTTGAAGAGCCCGTGCCGCCCGGTCAGGAGGTAACCCTCGAGCCAGCCCTGGCAGAGCTGCTCCGAGAGCACCTCCACCACGCGCCCCTCCGTCCCCAGGTGGTCGTCGCCCGCGCGTATCTCGGCGTCGAACGCGCGCTCGGTGGCCTCGAAGACGGCGCTCAGGCGGTTGGAGGCGGTCTCGTCCGGCCCGAAGATCCTGAAGTTCCGTGACTCCTCGCTGAGGCGGAGCACGTCGCGCAGGTAGGCGCCGAGCACCCGGGTGGGCTCGCTGAAGCTGGCCGCGGGGGCGTCGAGGGGGACGGCGTAGTCGCGGAAGTCGGGCAGCGACAGCTCGCGGAGGAGGGAGCCACCGTTGGCGTGCGGGTTAGAGCCCATCCGCCGGCCGCCGCGCGGAGCCAGCTCGGCGATCCACGGCCGGAGTCGCCCGCGTTCGTCGAAGAGCTCCTCGGGCCGGTAGCTCCGCATCCAGTCCTCGAGCTGCCGGAGGTGCTCGGGGCGGTCCCGCACGTCGGTGAGCGGCACCTGATGAGAGCGAAAGCTGCCCTCGGCGGGCAGCCCGTCCACCTCTTTCGGCCCGGTCCAGCCCTTCGGCGTGACGAGCACGATCATCGGCCAGCGGGGCCGGCCGGCCGCCCGGCCGGCACGCGCGTTCCGCCTGGATCTGCCCGATCTCTTCGAGGATGCGGTCCAGCGTGCCCGCCATCAGGTTGTGCATCGCCTCGGGCTCGCTGCCCTCGACGAAGTACGGCTCGTGGCCGTAGCCGCGAAGGAGGGCGGTCAGCTCGTCCCGCGGGATGCGCGCCAGCACGGTGGGGTTGGCGATCTTGTAGCCGTTCAGGTGCAGGATCGGGAGCACCGCTCCGTCCCGTGCCGGGTTGAGGAACTTGTTTGAGTGCCAGCTGGCGGCGAGCGCACCGGTCTCGGCCTCGCCATCGCCCACCACGCAGCAGGCCAGCAGCTCCGGATTGTCGAAGATCGCACCGTAGGCGTGGAGGAGCGAGTAGCCGAGCTCGCCGCCCTCGTGGATCGACCCGGGGACCTCCGGCGCCACATGGCTCGGCACTCCTCCGGGAAACGAGAACCGGCGGAAGAGGTGCCGCATGCCGGTCTCGTCCTGCTCGACCGGGTGGAGCCCGCTGTCAGCTGCCCTCGAGGTAGGTGTTGGCCACCAGCGCGGGGCCCCCGTGCCCCGGCCCGGTGACGTAGATCGCGTCGAGGTCCCGATCTCGGATCGCCCGCGTCATGTGGGCATAGATGAAGTTGAGGCCCGGTGTGGTGCCCCAATGACCAAGCAACCGGGGCTTCACGTGCTCCGGGCGGAGCGGCTCGCGAAGCAACGGGTTATCGAGCAGGTAGATCTGGCCGACGGAGAGGTAGTTGGCCGCTCGCCACCAGGCGTGGAGCCGGTCGAGTTCCTCGCGGGGCAGCGTGGCGCGCCTGGCCTCGTCGAGCTCGGCTCGACTCACGCGCGCGAAGCGGGGGAGAGGGTCAGACCGTCCATGGCTTCGGCCTGTATTCGACCAGACAGCAACGTTTCGCGCGCCCGCGCCGTGGTACGGCCAAAGTTGGAGATGCGGACCGGAACCGCCATCCCCCCGACCACGGAGCCGTCCGAGCGGCCCACGGCCGGAGACGGGCGGCGCCCGGACGGCCGCGTGGCCGTCGTGATGATCACGAGGAACGCCCGCGCGCGGCTCGGCCGGTCGCTCGCCCGGCTCACGCGGCTGCCCGAGGCGCCGGACGTGCTCGTGGTCGACAACGCCTCGAGCGACGGAACGCCGGACGTGATCCGTCGCCGCTTTCCGGGCGTGCGTGTGTTCGAGCTCGCCGAGAACCTCGGCGCCGCGGCCCGCAACGTCGGGGTGGAGCACGTCGACGCGCCCTATGTGGCGTTCGCGGAGGACGACAGCTGGTACGAGCCCGGCGCGCTCGCCGCCGCGGCGGACCTACTCGACGCCCACCCCGAGGTCGCGCTGATCAACGCGCACGTGCTGGTCGGTGCCGAGGGACGGCCCGAGCCGCTGCACGCCGACATGGTCGCAACCCCCGTGCCGGAGCGCCGCGCCGGGCTGCCCGGACACCGCATCCTCTCGTTCCTCGAGGGGGTCTCGGTCGTCCGGCGCGAGGCGTTCAGCGCGGTCAGCGGGTTCGACCGTCGGCTGGGCAGCGCGGGGCCGGAGGAGCACCTGGCGGCCGACCTCCTGGCCCGCGGCTGGGAGCTTCGCTACGTGCCCTGCGTCCGAGCCCGACACGTGCCGGACCACCGCACGCCGTCGGCCGAGATGCGCCGGCACGGGATACGAAACACGCTGTGGTTTGCATGGACGCGCCGCCCGCCCGGGCCGGCGTTGCACTGGACGGCGCACGTGGTGCTCTCCTCCCCGGTGAACCGGGCCACGGTGCTCGGCGTGCTGGATGCCCTGCGCTGGCTGCCGCGTGCGCTCGTCGGGCGCCGGCCGCTGCCACCGGCAATCGAGGCCGACATGGCCCGGCTCGACCACCAAAAGATGCACTCGTCCGCGCGGTCGTACGGCGCTTGACTGCAGCGGCGTCCCTTGCGCGGCGCGGCACTGCTCGAGGCAGAGACTAAATCGGTCGCGCCTTCTCGAGCTGGGCCCTCACGCCGGCGATGACAGCGCCCAGCCGTTCGAGCTCCTCCATGATCGACCGGTAGCGGGTGGAGAGCTCTTGCAGGTCGTGCTGCGTTGCGGAGCCTGAGGCGTCCGCAAGGGCGGCGACCATCCGCCGCTTCGTGCCGAGCCGCTGGGCCTCGAGCGTGTAGCTCTGTCCGCAGCTCTCGGTGAGCAGCTGTTCGAGCTCCCGAGAAGACGGCGCGGAGTCTCCGCGCAACAGCCGCTCGGTTCGGGCCTTCAGCCCCAGCACGATCTCTCCGAGGCTCTCGACCGGGAGGCCGGCAGCGTCAGGCGGAGGGTCGCCATCCCCGCCGTCGATCAGCGAGTCGAGGGTCGTCTGGACCGCGGGAAGGTCTGGATCGATCGGCTGGCTCATGGCGACTTTCCTTGGTGAGCAGAGGGGCGGGGATCGCTCCCCGCCCCTCGGTCATCTACTCCGTGATCACTCGCCTACTTCGTGAAATTGAACCTGGCGGTGCGGGTAGTGCCGTCAGCCAAGCCGAGGTTGAACTCCCGGCACTTGCCGGCCCAGGTCTTGTCGGTCTTCCAGACGTAGATGTACTGGTCGGCCGACGCGTCGTAGGTCAGGCTGCTTCCGCCTGCCGTGACGGTCTCCTCGATGGTGTCCGTAGGCGCCGACGTGGTGCAGCTGATCACGGTCGACGTCGGGTAGCCCTGCTTGAGGATGTTCAGTCCGCGGTTGCCCGAGAGGCTGAACTTGACCGGGATGGCGCTTCCGGCCTTGGCGACGTTGAACACGCCGTTGTTGTCGACCGGCTGGAAGAACCCGCGGAAGTC
>DASQXU010000427.1:0-5280 GCA_035639555.1 Thermoleophilaceae bacterium | reverse complement strand
GCGCAGCCGGTCGTAGGCGAGCAGCGCCTCGGCGACGTTCCCGCGCCGCTCGAGCGCCTCCATCAGGATCCGGTGGCCGGTCTCCCGGTAGGGGGCCAGCTCGATCAGCCGGCGCGCGCAGTCCTCGGCCTGGGAGAGCGTGGGGCCGCCTAGGCCAAGCCTCGCCTGCGCGAAGCACTCAAGCCCGCGCAGTTGGACCTCCTCGAGCCGACGCCGCCATTCCTGAAGCCAGGGGCGGTCCTCGCCCTGGAGCAGAGGCCTGCGGGCCACGTGGTAGGCGACGCCGGCGGGCCCCCAGGACTCGGCCCACTCGCCCGCCGCGACGTGGGACTCGGCGCGGTGCAGCGTCTCTCGAGCGGCCTCGATGTCGACGAAGGCATCACGAGGCAGCACGAGCTCGATCTCCGAGCGTCCGGCCAGGAGCTCCTGACCAATCACGCTCCGCAGCTTCGAAAGTAGGACGCTCAGGCGCGGATGCTGGTCCGGCGAGGCGTCCTCCCCGTAGACGGCCGCCAGCAGTTCGTCCCGGCTCATCCGCCGGTCCCGGTTGAGGACGAGGTAGGCGAACAGCACCCTGCCCTTGGCACCCGGGAGCGCGTCCTCGACCCGCCGGCCGTCCAGCTCCACTAGGAGCCTGCCGCAGAGCTGGATTCGCGTCGCCCGCGCTCCGCCCATCGCGACCAAGCTTAGAAAGGTCGACGAAAGGCCGGGGAAACGTCCGAGCGCGACCATCGCCTTCCAAACGACAGACGGGAGTGACGGTGGCCAAGGAGTTCGAGTGTGAGAGGGATGGGGTTGTCATCCGCGGCGCGGACGACGACGAGCTGGTGGCGAACGTCGAGCGCCACATCGCCGAGGCTCACCCGGATCTGGCCGGGAAGGTCTCGCGCGAGGACATCGTCGCCGCCGCGACGGAGGCGTGAGCGATGGCGCAGCGGAGGTACGAGATGACGGCTGGCGACGGACTGGTGTTGCGCGTGAAGCGGATCCTCCTTGCCCCTCGCGCGGCCGTATACACCGCGCTGAGCGATCCCGGGGAGCTCGCGAAGTGGTGGGGCCCCCGCGGCTTCACCGCTCCGAGCGTTGAATTCGATCCGCGCGTCGGCGGCAGCTACCGGATCGCGATGCAGCCTCCGCACGGCGATCTCTTCTACCTCACGGGAGAGTTCCGGGAGGTCGATCCTCCCGCCCGCCTGACGTACACGTTTCGATGGGATCCCCCCGATCCCGACGATCGGCAGACCGTGGTCACGCTGTCTCTCGAGGATCGCGGCGAGCGGACCGAGGTTCTCCTGACCCAGGGCGAGTTCGCCACGCCTCGCCCTACACGAAGAGGGCTGGAGCGACAGTTTCGGGCGGCTGGAGCAGGTGCTCAGCACGTACGAGGTCGAGAGCGCCCCGCTGGTCGCCGCAAGACGCGCGCCCAAGTCGTTACGTGCATCCCGCCACACCTCCCACGCGGATTTGGGTGGTGGCGCCGATGCCGCGGAGGCGGCTTCGGGGGAGGGTTTCACCGACAAGACGACGACCGAGGAGGTCTCGAAGTGAGCGTAATCACAGACACGATCCGCAACGGCGTGGACACCGACAAGATGTTCGCCACGCTCGACCTGATCACCGAGCAGCCGGAGCTCGCGAGGTTCCAGTTCCGGGCGAGCAACCGCTGGATCGACGGCGCCCACAACCGCTCGACGATCAAGGACTTGTACGCGGCCGGCGGCGAGGACCAGAGCCGCGGCGAGGAGTTCCGGCTCGACGCCGGTGAGCCGGCGATCCTGCTCGGCAGCGACAGCGGCCCCAACCCGGCCGAGTACCTGCTGCACGCGCTCGCCGCCTGCCTGACGACCTCGATCGTCTACGTGGCCGCGGCCCGCCGGGTGAAGCTCGACTCGGTCGAGTCGAGCGTGAGCGGCGACATGGACGTGCGCGGCGCGCTCGGCGTGGACGACGAGCCCCGAAACGGCTTCGAGCGCATCGCCGTGTCGTTCCGGGTGTCGGGCGATGCGCCGGAGGCGAAGCTCCGCGAGGTCGTCGAGCGGGCCAGGAGGCGCTCCGCCGTCTACGACATGGTCACGAACGGCGTGCCGGTGGCGCTCGAGGTGGCGACCGACTGAGGCTCGCAGGCGCCCCGTGGCCGGGGCGGCCCGGCCACGGGGCGTGCGAGCGGATTGGAGCTTCGGCCATGCCGATCGAACTCACCGCCCATACCGACGCCGGCGCCCGCCTCGTGGAGCTCGCCGAGGAGCTCTCCGAGGGGCTTGCCGACCGGGCGGCCGAGCACGACCGCGACGGCAGCTATCCGTTCGAGGCGATCGTCGCGCTCAAGGCCGCCGGGTACTTCGCGGCCCCGGTGCCCGTCGAGCTCGGCGGGCTCGGCGTCTCCTCCGCCCACGACCTGGTCGTCGCCTCGAGCCGCCTGGCCCGCGGCGACGCCTCGGTCGCTATCGGCGTGAACATGCACCTCGTCGCCGTGCTCAACATGGAGCGCCGTCGCCGGGTGGCCGTCGCCGGCGGTCGGGACCGGCGCGCCCGCGGCTTCGCCTCGACGCTCGAGCGGATCGCCCGCGACGGCGTCGTGCTGGCCGCGGCCATCAGCGAGCCCGGCCAGGACCTGACCCGGCCGAGCACCCTTGCCACTCGGACTGCGAGCGGCTGGCGGGTCGACGGCCGCAAGCTGTTCTGCACCATGTCCCCGGCCGCCACCGAGCTCTACGTCGCCGTGAGCTATGCCGACGGCGAGGGCACCGAGCGCTACGCCTACGCGCTGGTGCCCACCGACGCCCCCGGCGTCGCGGTGCACGACGACTGGGACGCGCTCGGGATGCGCGCCTCGGGCAGCAACTCGGTCTCGCTCGCGGGGGTCGAGCTGCCCGAGTCCGCCGTGCGCGGTGGCTTTCGCGCCGGCGATCCGCTGCCCTACATGGAGCGCAACCTGGTGGCCGGCCTCTTCCACGCCGCCGCCTCGCTCGGCATCGCCGAGTCGGCCGAGCAGGTGGCCCGCCGCGGCCTTGCCGGGCGCATCGACGGCGCCGCCCGCTCGCGGATGCAGGTCGCCGAGAGTGCGATCGACCTCGCGGCCGCGCGCGCCGTCCTCTCCCGCGCGGGCGCGCTGATCGACGCTCACCACGCGGCCAATCCGGCCTCCGACGGCAGCGCCGACGAGCTCGCCGCCCTGTTCGCCGAGGCCCAGGCGGCCAAGGCGTTCGTGGCCGACGCCGCCGCTCGCGTCGTCGACCGCGCCCTGCTGCTTTCCGGCGGCGCCGGCTACCTGAACGGCAGCCCGCTGTCGCGCGCCTACCGCGACGTCAGGGCCGGTTCCTTCATGCACCCGCTCGGCGCGGGCCGGGCCTACGACTATCTGGCCGGCGCCGCGCTCGGCGAGGCGCCGGCGCTCCACTGAGATGGCGCTCGCGGCGGCAGCCCTGCCCGCGCCGGCGCCCGACGCGCGCGCGTTCCGGGACGCGCTCGGGCGCTTTGCGACCGGCGTGGCCTTCGTCACCGCGGCGCCCGACGGCGAGCCGGCCGGATTGATCGTGAACTCGCTCGCCTCGGTCTCGCTCGCGCCGCCCCTGGTGTCGTTCTCCCCGTCGCGCAGCTCGCTGACTTGGTCGCGGATGCGGCGGGCCGGGCGCTTCGGCGTGAGCGTGCTCGGGCGCCAGCACGAGGACTTCGCGCGGCGCGCGACCCCGGCCGGCGCCGACCGCTTCGCCGGCCTCGACTTCGCGTTCGGACGCGGCGGGGTGCCGATGCTCAGCGACGGCCTGGCCTGCCTCGAGTGTGAGATCGTTGCCGAGCACCCCGCCGGCGACCACTGGATCGTCGTCGGGCGGGTCGACGCCCTGCGCAGCTCGGCGGTCGGGGAGCCGCTCGTCTTCTTCGCCGGCGGGTTCGGCGGCCTGCGGTAGCGGACCGGGACGCTGGGCGGCCGCCGGCCGTCCCGGCTGGCGGCCGCCTCACCGGGCGCGTGGCGAAGGGTCGAGCCCACACGCGGCGCGCCGGTCTAGCCTGCGTCCGTGGACCTGGGCGTTCATCTGCCGCTGATGGAGTTCGGGCACGAGGGGCAGTCCCTCGCCCGCCTCCATGCGACCGTGGACGCCGCGCGCGACTGCGGCTTCGCGGCGGTCTCGGCCAACGACCACTTCGTGTTCTCCACGCCGTGGCTCGATGGACCGACCGCCCTCGCCGCGGCCGTGGAGCGCTCGGCAGGGCTGGAGCTGGCGACGACCGTCTCGCTGGTCGCCTTGCGCGGGCCGGTGCCGCTGGCCAAGGTGCTCGTCGCCCTCGACGTCCTATCGGCTGGACGGCTCATCGCCGGGCTCGGGCCCGGGTCCTCCCAGCGCGACTACGACGCCATCGGATTTCCCTTCGAGGAGAGGTGGAAGCGCTTCGATGAGGCGGTGAGGATCCTCCGGGCGTTGCTTGGCCGAGCACCGGCTCCCGAGCGCGCTCGCTACTACTCCCTTCCCGACGTCGACCTGCTGCCCTCGCCGCTCCGGGACGGTGGGATCCCGCTCTGGATCGGGAGCTGGGGCTCGGCGGCCGGGCTCCGCCGGGTGGCGCGCTTGGCCGAGGGGTGGCTGGCGTCGGCCTACAACACGACCCCTGAGGGCTTCGCGTCGGGGCGAGAGCGACTGGTCGGCGAGCTCCGCCGGCACGGCCGCCGGGCAGCGGCGTTCCCGAACGCTCTCGTGACCATGTGGACCTGGGTCACCGAGGATCGAGCCGAGCGCGACCGCGTCCTCCGCGACGTGCTCGCTCCGCTGTTGAATCGCGACCCCGCCGAGCTGGGCGGCCAGCTCTGCATCGGCTCGGCGGAGCAGTGCGCCGAGCTGCTCTCGCGCTACGCCACGGCCGGATGTCAACGCGTCTACCTGTGGCCGCTCGGTGACGAGCCGCGCCAGCTCGAGCTCGTGGCCGCCGAGGTCGCTCTGCGCGTGGAGGCCTGACCCCCGACTATGCGGCCACCTAGCGCGCGTGGACGCTTTGGTACGGCATGTAGCATAGGGCAGGCCGGCCCTAGCAGGCGCCCCACAGCCCGACGTGGCGCCGGCGCGCGTCGGCCGCGAGCCGCGCGAACAGGGCGGCGTGGGCGTCGTTGGGCGGGATCGTGAGCGTTCGTGCGTAGCCCCGCCGGACGAGCTCCGCGTTCACGAAGTCCGCGTTCGGACGGCGGTAGACGTACGCCAGCAGGCGGCCGTAGCGGTCGCGGCGCTCGGCGTCGAAGCGCAGCGTCACCCGCCGCCGGTCGACCAGGCGCCGGTTCTCCGCGGCGGCACGCTC
>DASQXU010000426.1:0-18267 GCA_035639555.1 Thermoleophilaceae bacterium | reverse complement strand
GTTGCTGACCGCTGGCAGTCAGCGCGATCTTGGCGCGCTAGCGGTGCACATTCCCGCTAAAGCGCCAAGATCCCGAATTCCTGGTCCGCGCCCCGAGCAACCAGCAACTAGCAACCAGCAACCTAGCCCTGGGCGGCCACGCGGTTGGCCTCGGCCGCCATCAGCAGGAGCCCGCCGTCGACGATGAACGAGCTGCCGGTCGCGTAGCGCGCGTCCGGGGCGGCCAGGAACGCGACGAAGGCGGCGATCTCGTGGGCGCTCCCGGGCCGCCCTAGCGGGACCATCGGGCGTTCCTGGCTCTCGGGGTCGACGTCCTCCTGGCCGGTCATCGGCGTCGAGATCTCGCCCGGGGCGATCGCGTTGACCGTGATCCCGTGCTCGGCCAGCTCCAGGGCCATGACCTTGGTGAGCAGCCCGAGGCCGGCCTTGGCGGCGCAGTAGCCGGCTGCCTCGCGCAGGGGCACGTGCTCGTGCACCGAGGTCACGTTGATGATCCGCCCGGGCGTACCGGCGTCGACCATGATCCGGGCCGCGCGCTGAGCGCAGGCGAATGCCCCGGTGAGGTTGACGTCGATGGCGTCCCGGAAGTCCTCGAGCGGGTACTCGAGGAACGGGTGGCCGGGCGCGCCGCCGGCGTTGTTGACGAAGACGTCGAGGCCGCCCAGCCGGTCGGCGAGCGTGGCGATGGTGTCCGCCGCGTCCCCGAATCGCGTGACGTCGAGATGGGCGGACGCGGCGCGCGCGCCCTGCTCCTCGACCCCGCGGACGGTCTCCTCGGCCCCCTCGCGGTCGGTGCTCCAGGTGACGCCGACGTCGAGCCCGGCGCGGGCCAGCGCCACGGCGCTCGCCTTCCCGATCCCCGAGTCGGAGCCCGTGACTATCGCCGCTCGGGCCACGGCCAGCCCGTACCCGTCGCGGGGAGGGCGGAAACGGGGCCCGGCGGGCGCTCGAGTGCGCCGACCTCGAGCGCGCGCTCGCTCGGCTCAAGGAGGCCGCCGAGCTGGCCCGCCCGCGGCGGCATAGCCGAAGGCCGCCAGCTCGGCGTCGCCCGGGGGCCGGTCGAGCGGGAGCTCGGGCGGCTCGTGCTCGGCCGTCCACGCCGAGACGATCCGGACCTCGTCCGCCTCCTCCGCCGGGATTGGGCCGCGACGGCGCTCGAGCGCGCGCCCGGTGCGAGCGGCGAGCTCGCTCGGCCCGGGCAGCGGCCCCCAGTCGGCCAGCCGCCCGTGCACGATCCAGAAGGCGTCGAACCGCCCTGCCTTCACCGGATGCCCCGCGAGCACCAGCCGCGGAGCGGAGTGGATCGCCCGCAGCACCCCCTCGAGCCGCTCGAGCAGACAGGCGATGCGCTCCCGGCGGCGAAGCAGGGCGGCGGCCCGCTCGTAGCGTCGCTCGTCGGCCGCGGCGCGCATCCGGCGGTCGAGCTCGACGAGCAGCAGCCGGCCGCCATCCGGCTCGTCGAAGAGCGACAGCGCCGCGTCGAGCTGCCGGCGGTACGCGTTCGGGTCGAGATCGCCGAGGCAGGGCGAGCAGCAGCGCCCCATCTGCCCGTAGGCAGAGGGGTGGTCGCGTCGCCTCAGGGTCCGGCCGCAGTGGCGCAGGCGGTAGAGGGAGCTGAGCTGGTCGGCGAGCTCCTGGGCCAGGGCGCGTCCCAGCAGCGGGCCGACGTTGATCGCGTGGCCGGCCGCCGGCTCGGGCGCGACCTCGAGCACTGGGTAGGGGATGTCGAGCCGGCAGCGCAGGTAGACGTAGCGGTCGGTCCGCCTGAGGCTCCGGTTGGCCGGCGGCTGCCAGGCCTTGATCAGGCGGTTCTCGAGCACCAGCGCCCCGAGCTCGGAGTTGGTCGGGCGGTAGTCGACGACCTCCGCGCGCTCGGTCCAGCCGGCCGGTGCGCAGAAGTGGGCCCGGGCCCGACTGCGCAGGGAGACCGACTTCCCGACGTAGAGGGGGCGCCCGCGCTCGTCGCGGAAGATGTAGACGCCCGGGTCGTCCGGCAGCTGGCTCAGGTCGGGGCGATCGCCCCGGGCCGCCGCGCGGTCCGGGCGCCGGCTGCGCGGCGTGCGCCGGGGGGCGAGCAGCGCAAGCGCATCGGCCAGCGTGGGTGCGTTGGCGCACAGCTTCGGGTACAGCGCGCAGAACACGCGGGCGCAGGTGAGGGCGTCGGGCAGCGCCCGGTGGGTCTCGGTGACCTCGATCCCGAGGGCCTCGGCCAGCCCGGCGAGGCGCCGCTCGGTGGCCAGCGGAGCGAAGCGACGTGCGAGCGCGAGCGTGCACAGCGTGGGTGGGTCGGGCCAATCGAGGCCGGCGCGCTCGAACGCCTGGCGGAGCACGGCCCGGTCGAAGCGCGCGTTGTGGGCGAGCATCACCCGCTCGGCCAGGCGCTCGGCGAGCCCCCCGAGCACCTCCTCCGCCGCCGGCGCGGCGTCCACCATGACCTGCGAGATCCCGGTGAAGCGCTGGATGCCACGCGAGAGCGGTCGCTCGACCCGGACTAGCGACGACCACCTCTCGTGCTCCTCGCCGCCCCCGACAAGCACCGCGCCGACCTCGGTGAGCTCGCAGCCCTCGGCCGCCAGGCCGTTGGTCTCGACGTCGACCGCGAGGTACTCGGCCTCGGCCGTGCTCTGATCGCGCGGGTCCACGGGCGAAATAGCACCGGCCCGGCCGGACGGAGCGAACGCGAGCTTGCGCGGCCGGTCGCGGGCCGGGGGCGAGGCCGTCCACCCCCGGTCTTAGCCTCGAGAGATGCCTCGGGGCTCGGTGTTCGTCTGCTCGGCCTGTGGCCAGGAGTCCGCCAGGTGGCACGGGCGCTGCCCGGGCTGCGGCGAGTGGGACACGCTGGTCGAGGAGGCGGTGGGGGATGGCCCGACCGGCGGGCGCAGGCGGTCGGCGCCCGCGCCTCCGGCGGTGCCGCTCAGCCGGGTCGAGGCGCCGCAGGTGGCGCGTGTTCGCACCGGGATCGGTGAGCTCGACCGGGTGCTCGGCGGCGGCCTCGTGCCCGGCTCGCTGGTGTTGCTCGGGGGCGCGCCGGGGATCGGCAAGTCCACGCTCACCTCGAGTGCGCTCGGCAACCTCGCCGCCGCCGGGCGGCCGGTGCTCTACGTCTCGGGCGAGGAGTCGGCGGCCCAGGTCCGGCTGCGGGCCGAGCGCCTCGGCGAGTCCGCGCTGAGCGTGCCGTTCGTGGCCGAGACCGATGTCGACGCCGTGGTCGCGGCCATCGAGTCGGAGCGGCCCGCGGTCTGCGTGATCGACTCGGTGCAGGTGCTCTACGACGCCACGCTCTCCGGCGCCCCGGGCTCGGTCGGGCAGGTCCGCGAGGCGGCGATCCGGATCATGCGGGTGGCCAAGCAGCGGGGGATCGCGGTCGTGCTGGTCGGCCACGTGACCAAGGAGGGCTCGCTGGCCGGGCCGCGCGTCCTCGAGCACCTGGTCGACTGCGTGCTCAGCTTCGAGGGCGAGCGCGAGCGGGCGTACCGCACGCTGCGCGGGCTCAAGAACCGGTTCGGGTCGACCAGCGAGGTCGGCGTGTTCGAGATGGGACCGGCGGGGCTCGTCGAGGTGGCGGACGCGTCCGCGCGCTTCGTCTCCGAGGCCGTGCGCGGACCCGGCTCGGTCGTGCTCTGCGCGATGGAGGGCTCGCGTCCGCTGCTTGTCGAGGTGCAGGCGCTCGTCGCCCCGAGCGAGCTCGTGCCGCCGCGGCGGGTCGCCAACGGCGTGGACCGCAACCGGCTGGCGCTGGTCTTGGCCGTGCTCGGACGCCACGCGGGCGTGCGGCTCGGCTCGAGCGACGTGTTCGTATCGGTGGCCGGCGGCGTGCGGGTGGACGAGCCGGGGGCCGACCTGGCCGTCGCCCTGGCGCTGGCCTCGGCGGCCCAGGGCGTCGCGCTCGGCTCCGAGCGCCGCCCGCTGGCCGCGTTCGGGGAGGTCGGGCTCACCGGTGAGCTGCGCCACGCCGCCCACGCCGAGCGCCGCCTGGCCGAGGCCGCCAAGTTCGGGCTCGAGCCGGTCGTCTGCCCGGGCGAGGCCCTCCCCGACGTCCGCTCGGCGCTCAGCGCGGCGCTCTCCGGCCAGCCGCGCGCCGCCCGGGCGGCCTGACCGCCCGAGCCGCCCGGCGCCGAAGCGGCGCGGCAAGGCCCAAAACAAGTCAAATCCAGGCCGGTTCCCGTATCATCGGTGGCCATGCCGTACGCCGGGGACGACGTCGCAGAGCTCGAGGCTCGGCAGGAACCCCGGCTCGTCCGGGCGCTCGAGATGGTGGCGCCCGGCACGGCGGTACGCGAGGGGCTCGACAACATCGTCTCCGCGCGGACCGGGGCGCTGATCTGCATCGGCGAGTCGGAGGAGCTGGCGTTCCTGCTGTCCGGCGGGGTGAAGCTCGAGGTCGACTACACCCCCCAGCTCCTCTATCAGGTCGCCAAGATGGACGGGGCGATCATCCTCTCCGCGAACGGCACCAAGATCCTGTGGGCGAACGTCCAGCTGATGCCGGACCCGACGATCATGTCGCTCGAGACGGGCACCCGCCACCGCACCGCCGAGCGGGTGTCGAAGCAGACCGACGCGCTGGTGATCGCCATCTCCCAGGGCCGCAGCGTGGTGTCGCTGTACCTAGACGGGGCCAAGTACATTCTGGAGGAGATCCCGGTGGTTCTGGCCAAGGCCAATCAGGCGCTAGCCACCCTCGACAAGTACCGCAGCCGGCTCGATCAGGTCTCGACCAGGCTGACCGCGCTCGAGTTCGAGGGCGGGGTCACCCTCCACGACGTGTTGACCGTGCTCCAGCGGTCCGAGCTCGTGACCCGCATGGCGGTGGAGATCGAGCGCTACATCGTGGAGCTCGGGGCCGAGGGGCGCCTCATCGAGATGCAGCTGGAGGAGACGATGGTGGGCGTGGCCGCCGACAAGTCGGCGCTCGTCCGCGACTACCTCGCCGAGCCCACCGAGGAGAACTTCGCCGTGGTGCTTGACGCCCTGGCCCGGCTGCCCCACCAGGACCTGCTCGACTTCGGGCGCCTCGCCGAGCTGCTCGGCTACGACCGAAAGCTCAACACCCTCGACCACCCGGTCTCGCCCCGCGGCTATCGCATCCTCGGGCGCATCCCTCGTCTGCCCAAGCTCGTGATCGACAAGATGGTCAACGAGTTCAGCGGGCTCGACGAGCTCCTCGCCGCCACCGACGGCGAGCTCGAGTCAGTGGACGGGGTCGGGGACATGCGGGCGAAGGACATCCGCGAGGGCCTTCGCCGCCTGCAGGAGATCAACCTCGTGGACCGCTATCTGCAAACGTAAGCAAGCGGCGCGAGAACACGCCGCTGACCGACTAGGAGGGAAAACTATTAGCGACAGTGTGATCGAGCAAGAGCTCGCGGATCTCGAGGTCGAGCGCGACGCCGCGCAGACGACCTACGAGGTCGGCGACCACGTCGTCTACCCGCACCACGGGGCGGGCAAGGTCCTCAGGAAGGAGGTCAAGGAGGTGCTCGGCGAGAAGCGCGAGTACCTCACGATCAAGATCCTCCACAACGACATGACCGTCATGGTCCCGTGTGAGAACGCCGGCAAGGCCGGCCTGCGCCGGGTCATCGACGACGAGGCGGTGGAGAAGGTCCTGGCCGTCCTCCGCGACGACGTCAGCCAGATGCCGAAGAACTGGAACCGCCGCTTCAAGCACAACCGCGAGAAGATCAAGACCGGCGACGTGTTCGAGCTCGCCGAGGTGGTTCGCAACCTCGCCATCCGCGAGAGCGAGAAGGGCCTCTCCACCGGCGAGAAGCAGATGTACACGCGGGCGAAGAAGATCCTCGCGTCCGAGCTGATGTACGCGCTCGGCATGGAGGAGGACGAGGCGGAGACGCACCTCGAGGAGCTCATCGCGGAGGCCCACCGGGGCCGCAACGGCAAGGCGCCCGCGGCCGCGGGCTGACCCCGAGCGTTTGTCCGTCGTCGGGATCGTCCCCGCCGGCGGAGGCGGCGGACGCCTTGGTGCCGACCGGCCCAAGGCGTTCGTCGTCCTGGCCGGCCGGCCCCTGCTCGAGTGGAGCCTCGAGGCCCTCTCTCCGGTGTGCGACCGGATCGTCGTCGCGGTACCGCCGGGCTATGAGCGCGCGCCCGGGCGCGTGGCCGGCGGGCGGAGCCGGTCGGAGTCGGTGCGGAACGCCCTGCGGGCGGCGCCCGAGGCGAGGGTCGCCGTGGTCCACGACGCCGCCCGCCCCCTCGTGACCCGCGAGCTAGTGGAGCGCTGCCTCGGGGCGCTCGAGGGCGCGGATGCGGCGATCGCCGCGGCGCCGGTGACCGACACGGTCAAGGAGGCGGCGCGGGACGGGACCGTGCTGCGCACGCTCGATCGCTCGTCGCTATGGGCGGTGCAGACCCCGCAGGTGTTCGCGGCCGCCTCGTTGCGCCGGGCGCTCGAGGTCGACGAGGAGGCGCTGCGTGCGGCCACCGATGACGCCATGCTCGTCGAGCGGGCCGGCGGCGTCGTCAGGCTGGTCGAGGCCCCGCCGGAGAATCTGAAGGTCACGACCGCGCTCGACCTCACCGTCGCGGAGGCGCTGCTTCGACTCCGGGTAGGGGGCCCCACGTGCTGACCGACTATCACGTGCACCTCCGGCCGGACGAGGACGGGACGCCGGCCGGCCGGTACTTCACGCCCGAGAACGCCGAGCGCTACCGCGAGGCCGCCGAGGAGCGGGGGATCACCGAGCTCGGCGTGGCCGAGCACGTGCACCGCTTCGTGCAGGCGCTCGAGGTGTGGCCCCACCCTTGGTACCGGCACTGGGCGGCCGACGACCTCGACGAGTACTGTGCCTTCGTCCGCGAGGGCACCGACCTGCGGCTCGGCATCGAAGCCGACTTCATCCCCGGGCGAGAGGACCGCATGGCGAACCTGCTCGACGGCCGCGACTGGGACTACGTGGTCGGCTCCGTGCACTTCCTGCGGGAGGACGCCGTTGACATCGCGACCCACGACGCGCGCTGGTCGGGGATCAGCGCGTGGCGCTCGCAGGAGCCCGAGCGGATCTGGCGTCGCTACTTCGAGGCCCTCGGGGAGGCGGCCCGCACCGGGATGTTCGACATCCTCGCCCACCCCGATCTCGTGAAGGTGTTCGGCACCGACGGCCCGTGGCCCGACGGCGACCTCCGGCGCTTCTACGAGCTGGCGATGGATGGCATCGCCGAGTCCGACGTGGCGATCGAGGTCTCGACCGCCGGCCTGCGGAAGCCGGTCGGCGAGATCTACCCGGCGGCGGCCTTCCTCGAGATGTGCCTCGAGGCCGGTCGCCCGGTGGCCCTCTCGAGCGACGCCCACCGCCCGGAGCAGCTCGGCTTCGAGTACGAGCGCGCCGTCGAGTGGCTCGCCGACCTGGGGGTGGGCGAGATCGCGACGTTCGAGCGCCGTCGCCGGCGGTTGGGGCCGCTCGGGTGAGCGCCCGCGCGGGCATCGGCTACGACTCGCATCGCCTCGCCGAGGGCCGGCGCCTCGTGCTCGGCGGGGTGGAGATCGAGGAGGCGGCCCGCGGCCTCGCGGGTCACTCCGACGCCGACGTGCTCGCCCACGCCGCCATCGACGCGCTCCTCGGCGCCGCCGGGCTCGGGGACATCGGGCAGCACTATCCCGACAGCGACGAGCGCTGGCGCGACGCCGACAGCCTCGAGCTCCTGCGCGAGGTCGCGGGCTTCCTGGCCGACCACGGCTGGCGCGTCCGCCACCTCGACGCCACCCTCCTCTGCGAGGAGCCGCGCCTGGCCCCCTACCGGGACGCGATGCGGGCCCGCCTCTCCGAGGCCATGAGCCTCGCGCCGCTCGAGGCCAACGTGAAGTTCACCACCGGCGAGCGGATGGGCTTCGTCGGTCGCGGCGAGGGGATCGCCGCGCTGGCCATCGCCACCGTCGAGCGGATGGAATGATGCGCCGCCCCCGGGCCGCCGAGCGGCCCTCCGCGGGGCGGCGCCCGACGCCCCCTAGATTCAACGCGTGCGCGAGGTACGTCTCCACGACACATTGACCGGCGGCCCGGTGGTCCTCGAGCCCCGCGATCCGCCGCGGGTGGGGATCTACGCCTGCGGCCCCACCGTGTACGCGCGGGTCCACGTCGGGAACGCACGTCCCTTCGTGGTGTTCGCGCTGCTGAAGCGCTTCCTCGAGCACGAGGGCTACGAGGTGACGCTTGTCGAGAACGTGACCGACGTCAACGACAAGATCTACCACGCGGCCCAGGCCGCCGGGGTGCCGAGCGCGCGGCTCGCCCGGGAGATGACCGAGTGGTACGTGCGCGACACCGACCGGCTCCGGCTCGGCCGCCCCGACCGCGAGCCGCGGGCGAGCGAGACGATCGAGCAGATCGTCGCCCTGATCCAGGCGCTGATCGAGTCGGGGCACGCCTACGTGGCGGCCGGCGACGTGTACTTCCGGGTGGCGAGCTTCGACGGCTACGGCAAGCTCTCGAACCGGCCGCTCGAGGAGATGCAGCAGGGCGAGGGAGACGACGCCGCCGCGCTCAAGCAGGCGCCCCAGGACTTCGCGCTCTGGAAGGCCCGGAAGCCCGACGAGGACACGGCCTGGCCGGCGCCCTGGGGCGACGGCCGGCCGGGCTGGCACATCGAGTGCTCCGCGATGGCCGAGCAGATCCTCGGGCTCGACTTCGAGATCCACGGCGGCGGCACCGACCTCGTGTTCCCGCACCACGAGAACGAGATCGCCCAGACCGAAGCGGCGCGCGGGCGCCGGCTCGCCCGCATCTGGGTGCACAACGGCATGGTCGAGATGGACCACGCGAAGATGGCCAAGTCGGTCGGGAACATCCGCCTGCTCCACGTGGCGCTCGACGAGTACGGGCGGGACGCGCTCGTCATGTACCTCGTCGCCGGGCACTACCGGCGCCCGCTCGCCTTCTCGGAGGACGTGCTCGAGGACGCGGCGCGCTCGGTCGAGAGGATCAGGGACCTCGGCCGCCGACTGGACCCCGAGGCGCCGCCCCCCGACGGGCTCGACGCGTACGCCGAGCGGTTCTTCGACCAGCTCGCCGACGACTTCAACACGCCGGCCGCCCGGGCGGTGCTCTTCGAGTGGGTGGCCGAGGCGAACCGGCGCCTCGACCGCGGCGAGCGGCTGGGCGTAGGCCGGCTCGGCGAGATGCTCCACGCGATCGGAATGGAGCCGGTGCTCGAGGAGGCGGCGGAGGAACCGGCGGGCCCCGAGGTGGAGCGGCTCTTGAGGGAGCGAGAGCGCGCGCGGGCGGCGAGGGACTACGTGACCGCCGATCGCAAGCGCGACGAGCTCGCCGCCCTCGGGTTCGAGGTTCGGGACACGCCAGCCGGACCGCGCCTCGTGCGCCGCCCGTGAGGGCGGGCGATTGCGCGTGATCCTCTACGGGCGTAACCCGGTCCGAGAGGCGCTCCGCGGCCGGCGAGCGGTCCGGCGGGCGTGGGCCACCAGAGCGGCGGCGGCCTCCGAGCGGTGGCTCGCCGAGCTCCGCCCGCTCGAGAGGACCGACGAGCAGCTCAAGGCCCTCTGCGGCTCCTCCGACCACCAGGGCGTCTGCGCCGAGGCGGACGCCTACCCCTACGCCGACCCGGGGGCCCTCCTCCGGGGGGAGGAGGAACTGTTCGTATGCCTCGACCAGGTGCAGGACCCGCGGAATCTCGGGGCGGTCTGCCGGGTGGCCGAGGCGGCCGGGGCCGCCGGGGTCGTGCTGCCCGAGCGGCGCTCGGCGGCGGTCAGCCCCGCGGCGTGCAAGGCGTCGGCCGGCGCGGTGGAGCACTTGGCGGTCGCCCGCGTCCGCAACCTCGCCGACTGGCTCGGCGAGGCGAAGGCCGCGGGCGCGTGGGTGTACGGCGCGGACCCTGCGGGCGCCCCGTTCACCGCGCCGGACTACTCTGGGCGGCTCGTCCTGGTGCTCGGCTCGGAGGGGCGGGGCCTCCGCTCACGCGTTGCCCGAAGTTGCGACCGGCTGGTGGCGCTCCCCATGCGCGGCCGGGTGGGCTCGCTCAACGTGTCGGCCGCGGCGGCCGCGCTCCTGTACGGGATCTTGCAGCGGCGGGGAGACCTTGACAGGGCTCCATAACTTCCTCATACTCGCGCCCGCAGATCAGGCTGTAGTCGAGGCTTAGCTTCGGCTTTCGGGCAACCTGGCGCCAGGGGAGGTAGTGCGCCACCGAGCTTCAGGGTCGGGACGACCGGCCCGGAAGGAGCGATCGTGGCAACTTCCGCCTCTCCTACCAAAAGGGCCGCCAGCGCACGATCGGCGGCCGCGACGGTCCGCCTTGCTCCCGAGCGGTCTCATCCTCAACCCGAGGTCGATGACCACTATCTCATCGCGCTCGCCAAGCAGGGCCACGCCGACGCCTACGACCAAGTGGTCCGGCGCTACTACGGCTTCGTCCGGCTGAAGGCGTCTTCGTACTTCCTGATCGGCGGCGACGCGGACGACCTCATCCAGGAGGGCCTAGTCGGGCTCTACAAGGCGGTCCGCGACTACCGCAGCGACCGGGAGTCGAGCTTCCGCAACTTCGCGGAGCTCTGCATCACCAGGCAGATCATCACCGCGGTGAAGACCTCGACCCGCAACAAGCACACGCCGCTGAACGAGTACGTGTCGTTCTCGCAGACGCCGGCGGCGGCCGGCGGGGACGGCGACCCGACGCTCGACGAGATGCTCCCGGGGCCGAGCGCGCACGACCCGGTGAACCAGGTGATCTCGACCGAGGAGCTACACAGTCTCGTCGCCTGCCTCTCGAGCGTGCTCTCCGAGCTCGAAAGCGCCGTCCTCTCGCTCTATCTCGACGGACACTCCTACGAGGCCATCGGGGAGCGGCTCGAGTGCGACACGAAGACCGTGGACAACGCGCTCCAGCGAGTCAAGCGCAAGGTCGGGGCCCACCTGGCGTCCCGCGAGGTGCCGCTGTAGCCGGGAACGGCCGGAGAGCCCGCCCCCGGACTCGAACCGGGAACCACTTCATTACAAGTGAAGCGCTCTGCCAATTGAGCTAGGCGGGCAGTTCTGGGTAGCACGGTAGCCGCGCCCGGGCGATTTCACACGGCGGCCGCGGCGTGCTCGATATCGCCGTGTCCGTCGGAGGAGATGGGGATCCCGGGCTCTGCCGGCTCGAGCGGGGGGTTCACGCGTACCTCGATCTCCCCGAGCAGCACGCCGAACAGGAGGTGGCGCCAACTGGCCTGCGTGAAGGCCCTCCAGTTGCCGGCCAGGGGAGTGAGCTCGTCCCGCGCCGGGTGCACACGGTCGAGGAGGCGGGTCAGCGGCCAGAATCCGGCGTGCTCGGCCAGCCCCGCCAGCGCTCCCCTGAGCGCCGGCGGGCCTGGAAGGACGGGGCGAAGCCACGCATAGGCGGCGCCGAACACGGCTCCGTTCTGGATGTGGAGGAACAGTCCCACCACGGGCCAGGCCGGAGCACGGGTAACGACCTTTCCGAGCAGCTCGACGTCGTCGTAGTCGCTCCCGAACACGCGCTTGTCGAGCGGCTGCTGGGCGGCCCACACGCCGGCGGCGAGCGCGCCGGCCGCCGCCCCGCCCAGGGTCCGGCGAACCTCCACCGGGCCAGCGTAACGCGAGCGACCCGTGCGCCGTAACCGATACACGGCGGCCGGGGTAGGGGAGACCGATGCCCGGGGGGCCCGGCCCGGCGGGCGGGCTGGGACCCGCGGCGGCGCGGGGAAGCCGGACCCGGGTAGGCTGGCCATGGGTGGACGAAGCCGAAGAGAAGCGCAGCCTCGATCGGGAGTTCACGGAGCTGTACCGCACGCACCTGCGCGACGTGTACAGCTACGCCTACTATCGGGTTGGGAACCACCACGACGCCGAGGACCTGACCGAGCAGACGTTCCTGCAGGCCTATCGCCACTTCGGCCGCGCGCTGCGCGAGTCGAACGGCCGGCCGCTGCGTCCCTGGCTGATCCGCATCGCGCACAACCTGGCCGCCAACTACTACCGGGACCGCTCTCGACGGCCGCAGAGCCAGCTCGACGACGCCGCGCCGATCTCGGCCCCGCACGCGACCGAGGACCTCGTCGAGGGGAGGGAGGAGGTCGCGCAGGCGCTTGCCGGCGTCGCCGACTTGCCGGAAGATCGTCGCGAGGCCCTGATCATGCGCTTTGCGCTCGACATGGACAACCGTGAGATCGCCCGCGCCCTTGGTCGCTCCGAGGGCGCGACCAAGGTGTTGATACACCGGGCCATCAAGCAGCTCGAGCAGACGCTCGAGGAGCGCCAGGAGCAGGGTGTGAGGGACGGAAGCTGAGATGAGCGAGGTCGAGCAGCTACTGCGCTCGGCGCTGGTGCCGGTCGAGCCTTCGGAGGGGCTGAGCGATCGCCTCGAGCGCGGCCTCTCGGAGCTGCGCGACGCCGCGGTCGAGGAGCTCGCCGACTGGGAGCTGTCGGCCATGCGCGACCCGCGCAACTGGGCGCGCCCGCTCGCCGCCCTCGTCGTCGGCGGTCTGGCCGGCGGGGCGTTGTTCGTGGTGCGCGGCCGTCACGGCCGCCGGCGCCGCCTCGGTGGCCTGCGCGCGGTGGAGCGAGGCGCCCGCGACGCGGTCACGGGGATCGAGCGCCGGCTGCGCCGGTAGCCCCGAACCTATCCGTGCGACCCCTGGGGCACCGTCGTGGGGGCGGGTATGGCCGGGGTCGCGGCTCCGGCCGAGATCCCCGCGATCCCGATCAGCAGGTGGAGCACCGTGTCCTCGGTGTTGATGGGAATGATGCTGAGGATCGAGCTGTTGTCGCCGAGGATGAACCCCCAGATCGCGATCGCCAGGTACACGAGGCCAAGTCCGAAGGCGTATGCGCGCGCGTAGAAGTACGACCCGGCCGCCGCGAGCCCGAGCAGTCCGGTGACGATGTGGACGACGTTGTGCCAGCCGTTGACGTCGAGGATCCCGAGCACGGCGTCGCGGACGTGCTCGTTGCTCGTGAACGTGCTGTTGTAGAGGAAGCCGACGAGGCCGGCCGCCAGGAGCACGACGCCGAAGAGCAACGCGTAGACCTGAGCGGGCGAGCGCCTCTGCATAGCCCGAGCACCTCCATTCCTCGCGTCGGGAGCTACCTACGCGGAGTCTTTCGCACTACGCCCCGGAGCGGATCAAGGCTTCGCCGCTGATCCGGCGGGGAGTGCGGCACGAAGAGGAGGTCGCGGGGCCCATGCGACCCTGCCGTGGCCGATGAGCCGGGTCGAAGACATACGCAGCCTCGCCGACGAGGACGTCATGCAGCTCGTCCAGGGCGGCGACCCGCGTGCGTTCGAGATCCTCTATGACCGCCACGGCGGTGCGGCGTTCTCGGTGGCCTACCGGGTGGTGGGCGACCGCCTCGCGGCCGAGGACATCTCACAGGAGGCTTTCCTATCGATCTGGCGAAGCCGGCTGCGCTACCGGCCTGAGCGAGGGAGCGTCCGCACCTGGGTGCTCGGGATCGTGCACCATCGAGCGGTGGACGCCCTCCGTCGGAACCTGATCCACGAGCGCCGGCGCAGCCACGGCGTGGAGGAGGCGGAGCAGCAGGAGGCGCCCGAGCTCACCGAGGTGGAGGCCGCCCGCCGGGAGGAGGCCCGGATCGTCAGGCGGGCGCTCGACTCGCTGCCCCACGAGCAGTGCCGCGTGATCGAGCTCGCCTACTTCGGCGGCTTCACCCATAGCCAGATCGCGGACGCCCTGGGCATGCCGATCGGGACGGTGAAGGGACGCATGCGCCTCGGCCTCGACAAGCTGCGCCGCGAGCTCGCGGAGGGAGTGGCCTGATGCCCCGCGACCACGAGCGCTACGCCGACGACGTCGGCGCCTACCTGCTCGGCGCCCTCTCGGAGATCGAGCGCGAGGCCTTCGAGCGCCACCTGATGGGGTGCTCGGCCTGCCGGGACGAGGTGGAGCGGCTGCGCCCGGCGGTGGACGCGCTTCCCCGCTCGGTGCCCCAGGTGGCACCGCCGCCGACGCTGAAGGCCTCCCTGATGGAGGCCATCGAGCGCGAGCTCGGCACGGCCCCGGCCGAGGAGCGCCGCGGGGCCGGCGCGCGGCTGCGCGCGTGGTTCGGGGGGCTCGGAGGGATGCGGCCCGCGCTGGCCTGGGGGATGGCGGCCCTGCTGCTCGCGATCGGCGGGCTTGCCGGCTTCGGCCTCTCCCACGTGGGCGGCGGCGGCGCCCGCACGGTGCCGGCGCACGTCGACGCGACCCGGGTGCCGGGCGCGCGCGCGAGCCTGTGGGTGCCACCGCACCGCGGCGGGGCGATCCTCCGCGTCGAGGGGCTCCCCGCCCTCCCGCACGGGCGCGTCTACGAGGTGTGGTTGCAGCGCGATGGCGAGTTCCTCCCCCAGTCGACCTTCCAGGTCGACCGCCGCGGCGCGGGCGCGGCGGCCGTGCCGGAGCACCTGCGCGGGGCGAGCGCGGTGCTGGTGACCCGCGAGCCACGCGGCGGCTCCCGCGCGCCCACCGAGGCGCCGATCGTCAGCGCCCGCCTCTAAGCGCGCGGCGCCATCGCGGCGTCGTCCTACATAGGGGTCGTCCTGCGACCCCAGCTAGGACGACGTGCCACGAGAGCGATCCGGTAGGCGCCCACTAAGGTCATTGCCAATGGCCGTCTGCTATCGCCATCCGGGGCGGGAGACCGCGGTGTCCTGCTCGAACTGCGGCAAGGCGATCTGCCCCGACTGCATGACCGCCACCCCGGTCGGAATGCGCTGCCCCGAGTGCGCGCGCAAGGGCACGCGGGTGCGGACGATGCGCTCGGTCACCGAGCCGGTCCTGACCTACGCCCTGATCGCGATCAACGTGATCGTCGCGCTTGCCGTGCTGGCGGGCGGCGCGAGCGCGACCGGCGGGGCGCTAGGGGGGAGCAGGCTGCTCTCCGATGGTTGGCTCTCGCGATCCGACATCGCCGACGGCGAGTACTGGCGGCTGATCACCTCGGGCTTCCTGCACGCCGGCTTCTTCCACCTGCTCTTCAACATGATCTCCCTGTACATCCTGGGCAGCCTGCTCGAGCCGGCGATCGGTCGCCTGAGGTTCGGCCTCATCTACTTCGTGTCGCTGCTGGCCGGGTCCTTCGGCGCGCTGCTCGTGTCGGCGTCGGGTCCGACCGTCGGCGCGTCGACCGCGATCTTCGGCCTGATGGGGGCGGCCTTCATCGTGCTACGCCACCGCGGGATCAGCCCGATGGAGAGCGGCCTCGGCTTCTGGATCCTGCTGAACCTGCTGATCACGTTCGCCGTCCCCGGCATCTCGATTGGCGGGCACCTCGGCGGCCTGATCGGCGGCTCGCTGGCCGCGCTGGCGCTGTTCGACCTCCGCGAGCGGGTGCGGCTGCCCGCGGCGGCGTCGACCGTGCTCGTGGTCGGCCTCGGAGTGGTCGCCGTGATCGGCTCGATCGCCGTGTCGCATTCGGCGTCGGGGTGAACTGCCGGCCAAGGTCGGCCGTGAGTCTCTACGGTCCAAGTGTCGTGGTGCGACCCCCAGATGGGACGGTAGGGGGAGCTAAGGGGTTCGCTGCGCCAGCCACGGGGTAGGTTCGCCGCTCGGCGGTCCACCCGGACCGCCGCTCAACCAGCGGGGCCGCGTCCTACCCGATCCGGGCCGGCGCGCTCAGGTCGAGCTCGATCGCGCGGCCCGGCGGGGGCGCGGGGACGCGGTCGGGATGAAGGAGGTTGGCGAGCAGCTCGACGCCCTCGACTAGGCGAGGCCCGGGCCGCGAGAAGTAGGCCGCGGCGTCGACGGCGACGACCCGGGCGCCGAGCTCGGCGAGCCGCTCCCGCTGCGCGAGCGTCTCCTGCGCCGACCGCTCGGCGTCGTAGCCGCACGGCATCGACACGACGACCTCGGGCGCTGCCGCCGCCACCTCCTCCCAGTCGGCCGTCCGCGAGCGCTCGCCCGGCCGGCCGAGCACGTCCTCGCCGCCCGCCATCTCCACCATCTGGGGCACCCAGTGGCCGCCGACGAAGACCGGGTCGAGCCACTCGAGGGCGGCCACCCGAGTGCGGGGCTCGCCCTCGACGCGCGCCTGCACCGCGTCGAGCCGTGCCCCGGCCTCGGCCACCAGGCGCTGCCCGGAGTCCGGGACGCCCGCCGCCTCGGCGAGCCGCGGCACGTCCGCGAGCACCTCGCCGATCGTGGCGGGGTCCAGGGAGATGACGCGCGGCCTGCTCGGGAGCCTCCCCGCGACCGCGCGCACGTCGTCGAACGACACCGCGCACACCTCGCACACCTCCTGAGTCACGATCAGGTCCACAGCGAGCTCCCGGAGCGCGTCCTCGTCGAGCTCGTAGAGGGCCTCGCCGCGCTGCGTGCGCTCGCGCACGGCGGCGTCGATCTCGGCCGCCGAGAGCCCGCCCCCGATCACGCTCCGGGTGACGTGGCGCCTGGCCTGCGCCTCCGGTGGATGATCGCACTCGTGGGTGACCGCGACCAGCTGGTCCCCCAAGCCGAGGGCGAACAGCATCTCGGTTGCCGACGGGACGAGAGAGGCGATTCGCACGGCGAGAACGATGGCACGTCTCCGAGCGCAAGGTGACCCTGTCGATCACCACCAACTCGGACGGCGACCCGGCCGCCCGGATCGACCGGGCCGCGTGGGGCGGGCGCTGGATGCTCTGCTAGCGTTTTCGGCGTCCGCGGATGCGCGACGACGATCCTCCTCGAAGTAGCGGTTCCATCCGACTCCGAGCCCACCCGTTCGCCGCTTCGGGGCTGAGCGCGTGAGCGCCCTCCTCCTCATACTCACCGGCCTGATCGTGGTCATGAACGGGTTCTTCGTGGCCGCCGAGTACGCGCTGGTTCGCTCGCGGGCGAACAAGGTCCAGGCGCTCGAGCAGGAGGAGCTCCCGGGGGCCGCGCTGCTGAGGCGCCAGATCGAGAGCATCGACGAGTACATCGCCACCTGCCAGGTGGGGATCACGATGGCCTCGATCGGCCTCGGCGCCCTGGGCGAGCCGACGCTGGCCAAGCTGCTCAAGCACCCGCTCGGCAACGTGATGGGCCACGGCCTCGCGGTCGCGATCAGCGTCGGCGTCGCCTACGCCGTGCTCACGAGCGTCCACGTGCTCTTCGGGGAGCAGGTCCCGAAGATCTACACGGTCATGCACGCGGAGGCGGTGGGCCGGCGCCTCTCGCGGCCGCTCGAGCTGTTCCGCAAGGTGTTCAAGCCGGTGAGCGCAGCGCTCGCCGCGGCGGCGGACTGGGTGCTGCGCCGACTCGGAGTCGATCCGGAGCGGGCCGGCGAGGAGACCTCGACCTCCGAGGACCTCAAGTACCTGATCGCGCGCAGCCAGCTCGGGGGCACGCTCGACCCTGGTGAGGCGCTGATGCTTCAGGGCGTCTTCCACCTGCACGAGCAGCAGGCGCGGCAGGTGATGACCCCGATACCCGCGGTTGTGACCGTCGATGTCGCGGACAGCGCCGAGGAGGCGCTACGTCGCTGCGTGGACTCGGGGCATACCCGGCTCGTGGTGACCGAGGACGGCAACACGGACCGGATCAAGGGCATCGTTCACAACAACTCCCTGGCCCGGCTGCTGATGACCGAGGGTCCGGACGCGTCGATCGAGCCCAGCGTGAAGGAGGCCCACATCGTCCCCGAGACCAAGCCGCTCGACGACCTGCTCGCCGACCTGCAACGCGAGCGCGCGTCGATGGCGGTCGTGGTCGACGAGTACGGGCGCACGGCGGGGATCGTGACGGTGGAGGACATCGTCGAGGAGGTCGTCGGCGAGATCGCCGACGAGACCGACCCGGCGGTCGCCGGCATCCGGCGGCTGGCCAACGGCGACTGGTGGGTCCGGGGCCACGTGCCGATCACCGACCTGGCCGACTACGGGGTCGACCTTCCGGTGGACTCCGAGGCCTACAACTCGGTCGGCGGCTTCGTCTTCGGCGAGCTTGGGCGGCTACCCAGGCGCGGAGACATCGTGCGGGTCAACGGGTATTCGCTGCGGGTGGAGTCGGTGCGGGAGAACCGCGTCCAGGCGGTGCGGATCCGCGACCACGAGCAGGGCGAGCGACAGCGGGGCAACGGCGCCGCGGTTCGACCCGTCGAGGATGCCGCCGGCACCGCACGCGGGCCCGGCGACGCCGACGACGCCGGCGCGAGTGGGGGAGGGCCTCCGGAGCCGCCCCAGTCCGGGTGAGCGCGACCGGCGCTGTTCCGTCCGCGAGGGGGGCTACGTTCGGTGGGCAAGTCCCTTCCCCAAGCGAGGAGGCCTTGCCATGTGGTCCGTCAGGTTGACCGACACGCAGCGTGACGCCCTCCGCGCCCTGATCAGCGAGCAGCCGGAGCG